>NZ_JAKJSW010000004.1:0-11284 GCF_050337375.1 Vibrio makurazakiensis
ATCCAGAACTCAGTTTCCTATATAAACATCAACATTTTAACTATGATCATTGGGTATGTGCTCGCTTGTTGGAAATAGTCCCTCTTACTCTTGAAGAGAAGGCAGATTTCGTCCGACAACTCGACTTTACACAACTGACAGAGATCCTCAGCTCTGCGTGTGAAAAAGAAATGAAGAAAAAGTGATCGTTTCTGAACGCCTCAACGTAATTAAGCATAAGGTTTATAAAAAGGGCGGTTAAACATGCAGTGCATAGAGGGAAATACCAAAACAAAAGCGGGAGTCTCCTATATTACTAAGCCCATGACAGAAATCGGTGAAGAACTTTCTCTGTACTTATCTTTGGTCGCTAAAGATCAGGACAAAGCCGCTTTTACCAAACTTTTTCACTTCTTTGCTCCAAAGATTAAGCGTTTTGGTATCAAGCAACACAAAGATGAAAATCAAGCCAACGAACTTGTGCAAGACACAATGTCAAACGTTTGGAAGAAGGCACGCCTATATGACAAATCTAAAGGTGCGGCCACGACCTGGGTCTACACGGTCATGAGAAATGCTTCTTTCGACCTTTTGAGGAAAAACAAAGGCAACATCGTTCAAAATATTGGAGACGATATTTGGCCTTTGGATCAAGCAGCAGAAGAAAACGATACCGTCTTATCGACGTTTAGCGACCACCTGATGACTAAAAAATTAAGAAAGGTCGTTGAAGACTTGCCTGATGCACAAAGAGTGGTTTTAGAGGCCGTTTATTTTCAGGAACTTTCTCAAGAGCAGCTTTCAAAACAGCTAGGGATCCCCATCGGCACGANTAAATCACGTTTACGCTTGGCATTAGAAAAGCTCAGACAGAAAATGGGAGAGCAAGATCATGATTAAACACCACCCAAGCAGAGCTTTGTTAGAAGAGTTCGTTTCCGGAAACATGGTGGCTTCTGTTTCTGTCATTATTTCAAGCCATATTGAAATGTGTAGCGAGTGTAAAGCGCTTGCCGACGAGCTCACCTTAATTGCAGCGCAAAAAGAATTCGATACCGACGACACATTCTTCACTGAAAACACTGACCACGATGAATTTGGAGAGGTTGACCTGAGCGGCATTGAGAATGCGACAGAACAAGACGAGAGCTTCTCTAAATCATTGATTGAATCCATCATGACGCAGCCTGTTGATCAGGAAGACACTCTCCCAACAACGGTCACTGAGATCGATGTGTCAGGTACCCGTATCTCACTTCCTAGAGCGATAAAGTCAATCGCTCTGAAAGAGTGGCAAGGGCTAGGAAAAGTGTCGAGAGCTAGATTAAATCTTGATGATGGTGAGCGAAGAACCAGCCTACTTCATATAGCAAAAGGCGGTCATGTTCCTTCACACACACACAACGGATTTGAAATAACGCTGTTGATTCAAGGCTCGTTTGAAGACGAAATGGGCACTTACGAAGCGGGCGATTTCATTTGGTTAGACAGCGAGCATACCCACACACCGGTCACTCAAGAAGGTTGTGTCTGTTTGACTGTATCTAGCGACGCGCTTCATTTTACTCAGGGTGTGAGTCAATTATTTAACCCATTAGGCAAACTCATTTATTAGCTCCACGCTAATGGAGCAAACCCATATTATCTAAACTAAAGGTGGGAATGATGAATAAACTCAATATTGGAATCAGTGCATGTGTTACGGGTAAGGAAGTGAGATACGACAAAAGCCATAAACGCTCATTTTTTTGCATGGAAGAATTAAACGAGTTTGTTGAGTTCAAACCTGTTTGCCCAGAAGTGGCGGTTGGTTTGCCTATTCCCCGCCCAACCATTCGGCAAATATCGAAAGACGACATCATCACCGTGTCTCGTCCTGATGGCTCGGCCGATGTGACCGATGCACTCACTGAGTTTGGACTAAAACATGCAAAACAAAGTGACGATTTAGCTGGGTTTATTTTCTGCGCTAAAAGTCCTAGCTGCGGAATGGAACGAGTAAAAGTTTATCAAGAAGATGGCAAAGGTTCTGAAATGACGGGGGTTGGGCTGTTTTCAAAACAAATTATGCAAAGCAACCCACTATTGCCTTGTGAAGAAAACGGACGCCTCAATGATCCCGTGATTCGCGAAAACTTCATCACTCGGATTTTCTCCTATCAAAAATGGCTCGATCTCAAAGTAAGCGGATTGACGATGCATAAATTAATCACGTTTCACAGTAACCATAAATATCTCACCATGAGCCACAACATTAGCGGTTACAAAGCACTTGGTCGACTACTAGCCGATCCCCAAGATCCAATTCAAGAGACAGCGGATAAATACATTGCACTGCTCATGGAAACGCTAACCATTAAAGCCACACGCCGAAGCCATTCAAATACACTCCAACATTTGCAAGGCTACTTCAAGAAACAGCTCAATAAAGAAAAACGTAAAGAGCTGAGTGATGAAATCGATGCCTATCGACAAGGTTTAACGCCCCTGCTCGTACCATTGACCCTCATCAAACACTATTTAATGGTATACCCAAATGAATATTTGTTAGAACAAGTGTATTTGGAACCGCACCCTAAAGCGTTGAGATTAAGGTATGGATATTGAGCGCTGCTAACTCGAAAGCGATTTTTTGGCTTCGAAGAGATCTTCGTATACACGACAATCCAGCATTGCATGTAGCACTGAAGTCAGGGGCGACCGAAGCCATTTTCATCTCAACACCCAAGCAGTGGCACGATCACCACTTAGCCCCTATCCAAGCCGACTTCATTCAGCGACATTTGGTCGCCCTTGCACAGGAGTTGCTTGAAATAGGGGTCAAGCTCATACATCTGACCGCAACAGACTATGACGCACAACGAGAAACACTGTCACGGTACTGCCTACAGCACTCTATCTCTACTGTGTTCGCAAATCGTGAGCCGGAAATAAATGAAATTGAGCGGGATAGTAAGCTTCAACATGCGCCGTTTGAACTGAAACTGTTCAGCTGCGATACCATCTTGCCTGTTGGCAGTGTACTCAATAAGCAAGGCCAAATGTTTAAGGTGTTCACGCCGTTCAAAAACGCATGGCTAAAACGCCTGCAACTGACGGGCATTGGTCTAGTTCAAACGTTATCCGATAGCCATCACAAGCGAGCCGCGATGGAGAAACGTACCGATAACGGAACACCGATAGAGTTCGATTACCCCACTAGGGACTCCTCACAATGGCCACTCGCCAGTCAGGTCATGCAACATGTCGTCCCACAATTTCTAGAAACAAAACTCGATGACTACGCGTTGAAGCGAGACTATCCTGGCATTAAAGGTACATCAGGGCTCTCCCCTTACTTAGCTATTGGTGCGATAAGTCCTCGACTACTCGCAATCCAGCTTGTTCAACACCAACCAAACATTCTTAGCGATACGAGTGCGAAAGGCTTCGCTTGGTTTAACGAGTTAATTTGGCGAGATTTTTATAAGCACTTACTGTTTCACTTTCCTAATTTAGCGAAAGGAGACTGTTTTCAAGCACGGTACCAACACATTGCTTGGCAGCATAACCACGCTCATTTTGTCGCATGGTGCGAAGGAAGAACTGGCTACCCACTTGTTGACGCGGCCATGAAACAACTGGTCAATACGGGGTGGATGCACAACCGCCTCAGAATGGTTGTTGCCAGTTTCTTAACAAAGCACCTGCTCGTTGATT
The DNA here is from genome assembly GCF_050337375.1 of Vibrio makurazakiensis. Lineage (NCBI taxonomy): Bacteria > Pseudomonadati > Pseudomonadota > Gammaproteobacteria > Vibrionales > Vibrionaceae > Vibrio > Vibrio makurazakiensis. The sequence goes on from NZ_JAKJSW010000004.1 coordinate 3,679, forward strand.
GGCGACTTGGTGAACGCTTCTTTATGTCACAGCTCATTGATGGCGACTTGAGCGCAAACAACGGTGGCTGGCAATGGGCAGCAAGCACAGGGTGCGATGCCCAACCGTACTTTCGAGTGTTTAACCCGATATTACAGAGTAAAAAGTTTGATCCAAACGGAGAGTTCATACGTAAGTATTTACCAGAACTCAAGAATGTGCCTGACAAACACATTCATTTCCCTCATGTTTATTTGGAGTTGCATGAAAACAGAGACCTCTATTGCGCACCCATTGTTGACCACAAGGATGCAAGACAAAGGGCAATTGAACTGTTCAAACAACATAATCTAAACACGAGTTAGTCGCTCAAATAATACTGGTAGCGTAAGGCAGATAAATATGCAACGGACAGCTTGGTTAGACAACTTTATCAGCGTATACCGCGATTTAAACACAGACAACCTTTCGACATTGTCGACGATTTATCACCCAAGGGTAGTGTTTATAGACCCTCTTCATAGATCCGATGGTGTTAAGGCATTAATCGACAGTTTCCAACACAGCTACACCAACATCACGCACTGTAATTTTGCCATAGAGCATGTGTTTCACAATGGTAACGAAGCCGCTGTTTATTGGACAATGACCTTTAACCACAACACCCTGAACAATAGAAAGCCCGTTTCGGTCGCTGGCCACTCTCATCTAAAAGCAGAAGACGATTTAATCATATTTCATCGCGACTATTTGGATGTTGGATCCATGATATATGAGCATGTGCCTGTGCTTGGCCCCTTTGTCAAAATGATAAAAACAAGAGCGGTGAAACGATGAAAATACTCATTACTGGCGCCACCTCAGGTATAGGTGAAGAGCTAGCGCTGGAATATGCGAAAGCCGGACATAATGTTATTGCTTGTGGTCGAAATGAGTCCAAACTGACTCAACTCAAGCGACTTCAACCTTCTATAGAACCGCTGTGTTTTGACCTAACAGATTTCGACAACTACCCCGTGATTCAAAGTGGCGGCCAACAAGATCCCAACGTTAAAAGCAATGAACCGCCACTCGATCTTCTTATTTTGAACGCAGGTGACTGCGAATACATCGATGATGCCCTCAACTTTGATGCTCAAAAGTTTGAACGCGTCATCAACATCAACTTAATCTCTGTAGGGTACGGACTGCAAGCTTGGCTCAAACGCATCAAACCGGGTGGTCGACTGGTGCTAGTCAGCTCAAGTGCGGAGCTATTGCCACTGCCACGAGCAGAAGCCTATGGTGCTTCGAAAGCGGCTTTAAGCTACTTGGGTAAAGTGCTCGCCATACAACTCAAACAACACGACATAAATGTCTCGGTCGTCCGCCCTGGCTTTGTCAAAACTCCGTTGACCGATAAAAACACCTTTGCTATGCCAATGATGGTCTCCACGCAAGAGGCGGCGCATGCCATCATTTCTGGATTATCCAAAGGGAAATCCGACATCAGCTTTCCAACTGTCTTCATTGTAATCATGAAGTGTTTACGCTTTCTACCGTCGTCGATATGGAATCAACTTGCGACAAGGATGGGATAATTATGAAAAAAATTGCGATCATTGGTTCTGGGATTTCAGGACTCACCTGCGCTTACCTACTCAGTAAAAAAAACGACGTAACGGTGTTTGAAAAAAATGACTACGTCGGTGGCCACACCGCAACAGTCGATATTGAACATAAGGGACAAGATTACGCCATAGATACTGGGTTCATTGTTTTTAACGATAGAACGTATCCAAACTTTAATGAACTTCTGATGCAGCTTGGCATTCAGCGCCAGGCAACAGAGATGAGCTTTAGTGTCCATAATCGACAAACAAAATTTGAATACAACGGTCACGGTATTAATGCGCTGTTTGCTCAACGACGAAATGTATTTCGCCCTAAATTCTGGCGGCTCATATATGAAATCGTCAAATTCAATAACCTCTGCAAGGACGCATTTAGACAGGGCAACATTCAAGAACAATCGAGTCTGGGCGAGTTTCTGAACAAGCACCACTTTTCTGAATTTTTTAGTCAACACTATATTTTGCCGATGGGCGCAGCAATTTGGTCAACAAGCTTAGAAGAAATGGAAAAGTTTGAACTTAAATTCTTTATTCAATTTTTCTACCATCACGGCTTGCTTAACATTGTTGATCGTCCTCAGTGGTATGTGGTTCCTGGTGGTTCAAGAATGTATGTAGACGCGATTTTGACCAAACTCAATAAACCCGTGCTCACGGGAAGTGATATTGAGTCTGTATCTCGAGGACAGGACAAAGCGACGGTCATCATGAAAGGTGGTGATACACACAGTTTTGATGAAGTCATCTTTGCATGTCACTCAGACCAGGCTTTAGCTCTCATCGATAATCCGACTGACGACGAGAAAGACGTACTTTCAGGCATCCCCTACAGCCGCAATGAAGTGGTGCTGCACACCGACACCCAATTATTACCCGACAGAGAGCTTGCGTGGGCCAGTTGGAATTACATGCTGGATGGAGACTTATCCCGCCCGTCTTGTGTGACCTACAACATGAACATTTTGCAGGGAATTCAAAGTGGTGACACTTTCTGCGTGACGCTCAACCAATCAGACGTCATCGATCCAAACAAAGTCATTCAGAGCTTTGTTTACCACCACCCTGTGTTAGATGCATTCAGTGTTAAAGCGCAAAAACAACGACCTCGAATTTGTGGCAAGAACCACTGCCATTTCGTAGGAGCCTATTGGTACAACGGATTTCATGAAGATGGTGTAAGAAGTGCGCTAGACGTGACTCAAAGGTTTGGAGAGTCTTTATGAGTACACACAGCGGGATATATTGGGGCAACGTGCGCCACCGGAGATTCGGGGCGGTCAAACACGAGTTCAGCTATCAACTTTATATGCTGGGTATCGACATCGACGAGTTGACTAATCTTCTCTCCCAAAGTGTTCTCTTTGGTGAACACTGGTACAACCCCATTCAATTTAATGAAAAAGATTACTTAAAAAATGAACCCGGAACACTTAAGCAGCGTATAGGTAATAAAGTCGCACAGTTAGGCGGGAATTGGTCCATGAATAATCGAGTTACTTTGTTGGCACAGGCACGTTGTTTGGGGGTCTATTTTAGCCCTATCAATTGTTATTTTTGCTACAACGAGGCTGGTGACTGCCAGTACATGCTCGCAGAGGTCAGCAATACACCGTGGAGACAGCGCCACTACTATCTGGTTGAGATGAGCGGAGAAATGAAAGTAAAAAAAGCATTTCATGTTTCYCCTTTTATGGATATGGACATGGATTACTATTGGACACTATGTGCGCCTGAGAAAACCAGCCTGGTTCATATTGAAAGCCATAAAGACAGTAAGATCTTCGACGCCACTTTGGCTCTGAAGAAACACGAATTCAGCGCTAAAGAGATATCAAGAACCGTGCGTTCTATACCGATGATGACGATAAAAATCGTTTCGGGCATTTATTGGCAAGCATTGAAGCTATTTCTGAAGCGCGCTCCTTTTGTCGCGCACCCAGGGACGACCTCTAACGTTTGAAACCAGAATAAAAATTATACGATATTAAGTGAGGCTCACATGGAACAACTAGCGAAACAAGATCAAGCTTTAACCTGTACGGACGAAAGTACTCAGAAAAAACCCATGAGTAAACACAGGAGTTTGATTTTCACCGTGCTCGCCAAGCTAGAGAATTCCTGTATTGAAATCATTGAAGATGGTGAGCACACGCTGTTTGGCGATCGTTCGGCATCTCTATCAGGTACCGTTGTTATTCACGACATCAGTTTTTATAAAGACATGGTTCTCGGCGGTGGCATAGGTGCGGCGGAAGCTTACATGGACGGAAAATGGACGAGCCCAGATCTCACCGCTGTTATCCGAGTCATGGCCGCCAACCARCACCAACTCGATAAGGTCGAACAAAAAGTGCAGTGGTTCAGTAAATTCAAGAATCAGCTGCTACGTTGGAAAAACGCGAATTCGGAGCAAGGTTCAAAACGCAATATTCTGGCGCATTACGACTTAGGTAATGAACTTTACAACCGATTTTTAGACCCTTCTATGCAGTATTCTTGCGCAATTTACAGCCAAGAAAGGAGTACATTAGAGCAAGCGCAACAGCTCAAAATGAAAACCATCTGCGAGAGGCTTGAACTGAAAGCAACGGATCGCGTGATAGAGATCGGCACAGGCTGGGGTGGGCTTGCTATTTATATAGCCCAGCACTATGGCTGCCATGTCACTACGACCACTATTTCAGAGGCGCAGCATCAGTATGCTGAAGACAAAATTAATGCGCTTGGTCTAGCTGAAAATATCACGTTACTGAAACAAGACTATCGAAAATTAACCGGGTCTTACGACAAGTTAGTGTCTGTAGAAATGATTGAAGCCGTAGGTCATGAATACCTATCCACGTTCTTCAAAAAATGCTCCAACTTACTAAAGTCCGACGGAAAAATGTTGATTCAATCGATCACTATTGCTGACAAGCGCTACGACCGATACCGAAAAAACGTCGACTTCATTCAGAAATATATATTCCCAGGCGGCTGCTTACCTTCCGTTTCGGTAATAACAGGAAAAATGGCTAGGAACACCGACCTTGTGGTACATGAAATCCACGATATCGGCCTACATTATGCGCGTACACTGCACGACTGGCGCATTGAGTTTGATAAGAATTGGTCAGAACTGATTAACCTTGGCTACAACGATGAGTTCAAGCGATTATGGAATTTTTACTTGTGTTACTGCGAAGGGGCCTTCTTACAACGTTCTATTAGCACCCATCATGTCGTGGCAAGAAAACCAGATTTTAGAGGGCAAGGCGATGAAACGATTTTGGATTATTAACCTCGTATTATTCCAGGTCTGCTGGTTCTGTGCTGCTTTCCTAACCCAGCATGCAGCACCATTGATGTTTACTTTAATGGCGATACACTTTTATCTATCACCAACGCGAAAAGAAGATGCCTATTTACTTTTGCTCGTCCCTATAGGCTTCGCAGCAGACAAGTTACAGCTTGAGCTAGGTGTATTCAGCGTTGGAAGTGGGTTCTTTCCATTTTGGCTGTTGATGATGTGGAGCATGTTCTTAATCAGTCTCAATCACAGCTTAAGTTGGCTAAATAATCGTTCAGTCATAACGCTTATGGTCATCGGCGCAATAGGTGGAACGAGCAGCTATTGGGGGGGCGTCAAAGCCGGGGTGATTGAACCGTTACTGGCTACAGAATACGTCACCCTGTCATTAATGACTGTATGGGCAATAATATTACCGATTTTTGTTTGCCTAAAAAAACAGCTTGAACTTTACCAATCCAAATATGAGGTGACTCATGTATAAATTACTGTGTTTATTGCTCATTAGCGGTGCAGTGTCGGCGTCTCCCGTGAGCCAACTCAGCAAAGTAGGTTCAGGTGAAATGAATTACCTGTTTTGGACGATCTATAAGGCAGACTACTACACAGAAGGCGCACGCAACTCAGCGAAAAGTAACCAAGTGACAGCAGAAAATAGGTCAGGTACGACAAATGTGGAAGAACCCACTGAAGTATCCCCAGTCTTGTACAACCGAGCAGCTCCTCAACAACAAAAAGCGCTCAGAATTGAGTACTTCAAATCAATAGATAGAGATGCTCTCGTTCAAGCAACGATTGAACAGTGGGAGCACCTAGGTTACGAACAAAGTGAGATTGACCGCTGGGCAGAACCATTGGTGGGCATATGGCCAAATGTAGAACCAGGNAGCACATTAACTCTACTCATTGGCGAGTACGGTCAAAGCCAGTTTTATTTCAACAATGAACTGATTGGAACGATAAACACGGATACGTTTGGTCCTGCCTTCTTATCTATCTGGCTTTCAGAAAACACCTCTGAACCAGTTTTGCGTAAACAACTATTGGGGCTAAATCGATGAAAAAGATTTTGTTTCTTTCTTTGGCTTTTCTTCTCTCTGCCTGCGGCAGCGCCAATCTAGATGAACACAAAGGAACAACACCTGAGCTAAGACTGGAGCAGTTCTTCGATGGTGAATTGAAAGCCTACGGCATGGTGCTAGACCGTTCGGGAAACTTGTTACGCCGTTTTGACGTTAAGCTTGTAGCCTCTTGGGTGGGAGATAAGGGCGAAATAAAAGAATGGTTTGAGTTTGACGACGGTGAAAAATCTACACGTGTTTGGCAACTAGAGAAAGTGAGTGATCATACGTATCAAGGCACAGCGGGCGATGTTGTCGGTATTGCTCAGGGAAAAACGCGGGGCTCAGCGTTGTATTGGAAGTATGATTTGGAAATCCAAGTCGATGGGACGACTTACCAAATAACACTCGATGATTGGATGTTTCTTATTGNTGAGAAGCGATTGTTCAATAAGACAGACATGTCAAAATGGGGCTTTCATGTTGGTGAAATTATACTCTACATTGAAAAACTGTAGGTTCACTAGGGAAATGAAATCATCCCAATAAGAAAGAGTCACGATACCTAGAATAGCTCTTTCACATAAGCCATAGTTGAAAGTTACTGTACACTTTCGTTCACGAACGGCGTCATTTGAAGCTATGCTGTTTTGCTATTTGGGATACATAAGTTATCTGAAGGGTAGACTCCGTCCGAACAGCCTAAAYGATTTTTGTCCCATAACAAGTTAGAAGTGTTCGGATTCCGAACACATTACCCACTCAAATTACTTACCCTTTGGCATAACCTCTACAGGTGGCACTTGGTGCCAAATAATGTCACTTGTGCCTGTATAGGTTTTGGTCGTCTTAGCATTTACGTGCGCCATTCGCTCGGTAGCACTCTGGCCTTGCTGTTCAATCATTCGAGACGCTAATCCACGTATTTCATGGTACGTAGGTCTTAAAGATTTCTTTAGGTGACTATAAAGCCCTAAAGAGTCTCGAACCTTACTGAACTCTTTACTTATATTATGGTGATGAACCTGATAAAGATGGTCAGTCTCTTTTGAAATGCCACGTTGTTGCTGTTTTGGGTTTACGGTGAACGATATAAGGACAAATCAAYCTCGATGTTTTAGANAGGTCGACRATGTCTTTRATCGTCTGNGTRACAGGAATAGCTACAGTRGAAGCATCRGACTTYTTCACCTTCTCTCGGTGAACATARAGCATTCCATANACAGCATGNCCATCAAYRTACTCCACCTCTTTGTCAGGGTTCCAAAGAATCCCACAAACGCCTTCCCGTGGTTTGTATATCCGATAACGAAGCCTATAGATCTCCCTTACAGCATGAGTCGTCTCAAGTGTTAGGCTCATTGCGACCTTAAGAAACAGTGGCGCAGCATCGTAGACCTTYTGATAGTTTTCGATATCTAGGTCGTGGCGAGCTTTGGTGTAATCTTCTCTGGTCAATCGACGCTGTTTTTTATTGAGTACAAAATTACTCTCAATAGCRCTYTCATCAGCAAGGTAGGAAATAGCTTCTTCACACCATCTACGGTCGTAAGCCGAAATCGAGATTGACCCCTATGGCTCATTTTCACCAAGAATGGAGGGTAATGAGCCGTTTCTTTGCTTCTAGCTCTACCAACCATTTATGACTCCAAGAATCTTAGAAG
>NZ_JAKJSW010000005.1:0-12576 GCF_050337375.1 Vibrio makurazakiensis
GTAAAGAGTTCATTGAAGCAGCACATGTATGTGGTGTAAGTAAGTGGAAAATCATTACACGCCATATTGTTCCAAACGTACTTGGTATTGTTGCGGTTTACTCAACGCTACTTATTCCAAGCATGATCCTTACAGAATCATTCTTATCTTTCCTTGGTCTTGGTGTTCAAGAGCCTATGACAAGTTGGGGCGCATTGCTTCAAGAAGGTTCGCAAACAATGGAAGTTGCAATTTGGCAACTGGCATTCCCTGCGGCATTCATGGTAGTTACGCTTTTCTGCTTTAACTATGTAGGCGACGGTCTTCGTGACGCGCTTGATCCAAAAGACAGATAAATTAAATAGCGCATAAAATTATAAAAGCTATAAAAGATTAAGGAAGCAATAATGAGCTTATTAGATGTCAAAGATCTGCGCGTCGAATTTACCACGCAAGATGGTATCGTAACCGCAGTAAATGACCTGAACTTCTCACTGAACCAAGGCGAAACGCTGGGTATTGTAGGTGAGTCTGGTTCAGGTAAATCTCAAACTGTATTCTCTATCATGGGTCTACTTGCGAAGAATGGTATCATTTCTGGTAGCGCAAAGTTTGAAGGTAAAGAGATTCTTAACCTTCCCGAAAAAGAACTGAATAAAGTTCGCGCAGAACAGATCGCGATGATCTTCCAAGATCCAATGACATCACTGAACCCTTACATGAAAGTAAGTGATCAGTTGATGGAAGTACTGATGCTACACAAAGGCATGGGTAAAGCGGAAGCATTTGAAGAGTCAGTACGTATGCTTGAGGCGGTGAAAATCCCGGAAGCACGTAAGCGTATTACTATGTATCCACACGAGTTTTCTGGCGGTATGCGCCAACGTGTAATGATAGCAATGGCTCTTTTATGTCGCCCTAAACTGCTGATTGCTGATGAACCAACGACTGCACTGGATGTAACTATTCAAGCACAAATCATGGAGCTTCTAAACGAACTTAAAGATGAGTTTAATACAGCTATCATCATGATTACCCATGATTTAGGCGTTGTTGCTGGCTCGTGTGACAAAGTATTGGTTATGTATGCTGGTCGTACAATGGAATACGGTACTGTAGATGAAATCTTCTACAACCCAAGCCACCCATACGCTGAAGGTCTGCTTAAAGCTATCCCTCGTTTGGATACAGAAGGTGAAATTTTACCTACTATTCCAGGCAACCCACCAAACTTATTGCGTCTGCCACCGGGCTGTCCTTATCAGGAACGTTGCCATCGTGTATTAGACCGCTGTAAGCAAGAAGCACCGATTCTGACGCCGTTTGGTAACGACCGTCAACGTGCATGTTTTTCTGATTGGGAGTCTTGGAAAAAATGAGTGTAGATAAGCAATTACTATTAGACATTAGAGATCTTAAAGTTCACTTTAGCATTGCCGCTAAGTCTGCATGGCCTTGGGCTAAGCCTTCTAATCTGAAAGCGGTTGATGGCGTTGATATTCACCTTTACGAAGGCGAAACGCTAGGCGTAGTAGGTGAGTCTGGTTGTGGTAAATCAACATTTGCTCGTGCAATCATTGGCTTGGTTGAAGCAACTGACGGCGAAGTGATGTGGTTAGGTCAAGACCTAACTAAAATGCAGGAAGTACAGCGTCGCGAAACTCGTAAAGAGATTCAGATGATCTTCCAAGACCCTCTGGCGTCGCTGAACCCGCGTATGTCTGTAGGGGACATCATTGCTGAGCCTTTAGAGACTTTTTACCCTGAGTTGTCTAAAGACGAAGTTAAGAGCCGTGTTAAAGAGATGATGGCAAAGGTTGGTCTACTACCTAACGTAATCAACCGTTACCCACATGAGTTTTCAGGTGGTCAGTGTCAGCGTATCGGTATTGCACGTGCGCTTATCTTAAAGCCTAAGATGATCATTTGTGATGAACCAGTATCAGCTTTGGATGTATCGATTCAAGCTCAGGTTGTTAACCTGTTGATGGAGCTACAAAAAGAGCTAGGTTTATCTCTGGTGTTTATCGCGCATGATTTATCGGTAGTGAAGCATATTTCAGACCGCGTATTGGTTATGTATTTAGGTAACGCAGTAGAACTGGGTGAGTCAGATGCACTATTCTCAGATCCTAAGCATCCATACACTAAGGCTCTGATGTCAGCGGTTCCGATTCCTGATCCTCGTTTAGAACGTAGCAAGACGATTCAGATGCTGGAAGGTGATCTGCCATCGCCAATTAATCCGCCTTCAGGTTGTGTGTTCCGTACTCGTTGTCCAGAAGCAACAGAAGCGTGCGCACAAACTAAGCCAACGATTCAAGGCAACGATGTTCATGCTGTTTCTTGTTTGCATGTTCAAGTCTAATATCAATTATAAGGCTAAGTTCAACATAGCCTAAATTGTTAAGATTCAGCCTGTGACAGGCTTAAGCGCGATTCCGTATGGGTCGCGCTTTTTTTGTGTCTGGCTATCTATTCTTAAGCCTTCCTATTCAAATAATTCGAACAACTAAGCCAACTTCTTCTAGTTTTGAAAAAGTTGGCTTTTTTTATACTAGAGAAAAGTTTGGATAATTGAGGTGTGAATATGGGTAAGTTAGTTGAAGGAAAGTGGCACGACGTTTGGTACGAAACTAAATCAAGTGGTGGGAAGTTTGTACGTGAAGATGCCGGATTTAGAAACTGGGTAGAAGATAGTGCGGACGCTGAATTTAAGCCAGAAAGCGGTCGTTACCACTTATACGTATCACTAGCCTGTCCTTGGGCACATCGAACTTTAATCTTCCGAGAGCTGAAAGATCTGACCGAGCACATTGATGTAACCGTCGTTTGCCCTGATATGATGAATGAGGGTTGGCAGATGGGACTACCTGAGCCGTTGTTTGGTCATACAAGAATGCATCAAATTTATACCCAAGCCAAACCAGACTATACAGGTCGTGTTACCGTGCCTGTTTTGTGGGACAAGAAAACCAACACTATTGTCAGCAATGAATCATCTGAAATTATTCGTATGTTCAACTCAGCGTTTAATGGACTAACGGGGAATACCGACGATTATTATCCATCAAGCTTACAAAGCAGGGTGGATGAGTGGAATGATTATATCTACCCAAACATTAATAATGGAGTTTATCGCTGCGGTTTTGCTACGACGCAAGAGGCTTACGATGAAGCTTACGACTCATTATTTGAAGCGTTGGATAAAGTAGATGCCCATTTGGCGACTCATCGATATCTCGCTGGTGAGCAACTGACAGAAGCCGATTGGCGGTTATTCACAACACTAATCCGATTTGATGCCGTCTACGTTGGTCATTTTAAATGTAATAAAAAACGTATTGCCGAATATGAGCATATTCAAGGTTATCTAAAAGAGCTATATCAGATAGAAGGCATCAAAGAGACCATGGATTTTTACCATATCAAGCGTCATTACTATTACAGTCATACAGGCATAAACCCAACACAAATAGTACCTAATGGACCATTTCTAGATTTAGAGTCAGAACATGGGCGAGGTTAGGCTTTAATAACCTGGTTTCTTNCTGATTCCTTAGCCTTGTAAAGAGCGATGTCGGTTTTTTGCAGGGCTCTGTCGAGTTCAGTAGTAATGCACTTTTCCGGTAGTTCTAGTAAACCACCACTAATGGTTACGGCTATCTTATTGTCATCGATAGTGATTTGTAACTGCTCGATTGAACACCTTATCAACTCAGCCTTATCAAAAGCTGTAGCAAAATCTTTAGCGCAAAAGATTATGCAGAATTCTTCTCCGCCGACTCGATAGATTTCACTGTCAGGTAATGTATCTCTTACATTCTGTACTATGGCTCTGAGCACCTCATCTCCGGCGCTGTGTCCATATTGATCATTGACGGCCTTAAACCAATCCAAGTCAAAATGTAAAAGGTGGCTGGTTGCACAGCAATGTAATTTGTTAGCGGCATCTTGCTGGAGTGCCAGTCGATTTCCGGCATTGGTTAAAGTGTCAGTTTTTGCTATTTGTTCCAAACGTTTTTGAACATCTAATCTAATGGTTTCATGGTTATAGGCGATAACCCAGATCATCGTGTACGGAATTAGGAAATTGACAAAAGCAAAGGGGTAAACGTCTTCGATAAATAAGTTAGGGAAGTAAATTAATGATGTGGCGATTAGCATCGAAAACGTTGCTATCGAACCGATTAATCTGTCGAACAGCAGTTGATAAAGAGCTGGTAATACGTAAACCCACATTACGATGGCTGAATTGGTTTTAGTGTGGGCAAAGCCGTAGAGCAGACCAATAGTCACAGTCGCAGCAATAGCAAATGGTTGCCAGGAAAGCTTTTGATTTTTCTTAACCTTGTAATACACATGGACGAAGGTTGAAGAAATCAATACTTCCATTGTTCCCAAGATGTAATCATGGCTAAGAAAGAAGTTTGTCATGGCAACAACGAGAACGAACAAGGCGAGTGTAAGACTCACGTTTTTTAGTACGAGATCTCTGATGGTAGTGTTGTTGGCAAACTCTATAGACATGGGGCTCACACGGTTGAATTTATTTGGTATGATATACTTTATTTAAAACAAAAAAAACCCTAGATAGATGTCTAGGGTTTTTAGCTATCAAACTAGCAAGAAAAATTAGTTGATTACTTTTTCTTCAGCTTGAGCTGCTTGGTCTGCTTGGATAGCCGTTAGAGCTACTGTGTAAACGATGTCGTCTACTAGAGCACCACGAGACAAGTCATTTACTGGCTTGCGCATACCTTGAAGCATTGGACCGATGGATACYAGATCTGCTGAACGCTGTACAGCTTTGTAAGTCGTGTTACCCGTGTTTAGATCTGGGAATACGAATACTGTCGCTTTACCTGCAACTGGAGAGTTAGGCGCTTTAGAAGCGGCTACGTTTTCCATAATTGCTGCGTCGTACTGAAGAGGACCGTCGATCACTAGATCAGGACGTTTCTCTTGAGCAATCTTAGTTGCTTCACGTACTTTGTCTACGTCTGCACCTTTACCAGATTCACCAGTAGAGTAAGAGATCATAGCAACACGTGGGTCGATACCGAATGCCGCAGCAGAATCTGCAGATTGGATAGCGATTTCAGCAAGCTGTTCAGCTGTTGGATCAGGGTTGATCGCACAGTCACCGTATACAAGTACTTGATCAGGTAGAAGCATGAAGAAGATAGAAGATACGATAGAAGCATCTGGAGCAGTCTTGATGATCTGGAACGGAGGAACGATAGTGTTCGCCGTCGTGTGAACAGCACCAGAAACCAGGCCGTCAACTTCGCCAGCTTCAAGCATCATAGTACCTAGGAATACTGAATCTTCTAGCTTCTCACGAGCTACAACTTCAGTCATACCTTTAGCGCCACGAAGCTCAACTAAACGAGCAACGTAGTTTTCACGTACTGACTCAGAATCGATGATCTCAACGCCAGCACCTAGCTCAACACCTTGTTGTGCAGCAACGCGACGGATTTCTTCTGGGTTACCTAGAAGTACACAAGTCGCGATTCCGCGCTCGGCACAGATGGACGCAGCTTTAACTGTACGTGGCTCATCACCTTCAGGAAGAACGATGCGCTTAGCCGCTTTACGAGCAAATTCAGTTAACTGGTAACGGAATGCTGGTGGGCTTAGACGACGAATACCTTGAGTACCTTCAGATAGAGAATCAATCCAAGGGCCATCAATGTGGCTCGCAACGTGATCGTTAACGAATTCGATACGCTCTTTATCGTCTGCAGGAACTTCTAGGTTGAAGCTCTGTAGGTTAAGAGACGTCTGCCAAGTGTTACCTTGCGCTTTAAAGATCGGAAGACCTGTAGAGAACGCTGGTGCACATAGGTTAGCAATGCTTTCTGGAATGTCGTAACCGCCAGTAAGTAGAAGCGCACCAATCTCAACACCGTTCTTAGCAGCAAGAGCAGCAGCAACGATTACGTCAGGACGGTCTGCAGAAGTTACTAGCAGTGAACCTGGTTTGAAGTGCTCAATCATGTGCGGTAGAGAACNTGCACAGAAAGTGATGCTCTTAATACGACGAGTTGAGATTTCACCTTCATTAACGATTTCAGCGTTAAGGTGTTTAGCCATATCAACCGCACGAGTAGCGATTAGATCAATGCTCCATGGCACACAGCCAAGAACACGGATAGGGCTTGTGTTGAAGATCTGCATTACTTCAAGGTTCGCTTGTTGAGCACTGTCTGCATCATCAAAGATTTCAGATAGGTCAGGGCGAGTACGACCAGCTTCATCAACAGGAGCATTCAGTTTGTTAATAATAACGCCTGAGATGTTCTTGTTTTTAGTGCCGCCGAAGTTAGAACATGCTACTTCGATACGTTCTTTAAGCTGAGTCGGGTTGTCTGTACCTGGAGTCGCTACAAACACAATCTCAGCGCCAAGCGTCTTCGCGATTTCCGCGTTTACTTGGTTAGCAAATGGGTGCTTACGAGTTGGTACAAGACCTTCAATTAGCGTTACTTCAGCGTCTTTGTTGATCTTGTTGTATTGCTCAACAACTGACTCAAGAAGTACGTCCATTTTTTCACTACCGATCAAAGCTTCAGCTTTAGTCATCGCGATTGGAGCACCAATCTTGATGTCGCTGTTTGCGCTGATGATAGTAGAAGTAAGATCTGGCTGATCGCCGCCGCTACGAGGCTGGGCAATTGGCTTGTAGAAAGAAACACTTACGCCTTTGCGCTCCATCGCGCGAAGAACACCCATGCTTACACTAGTAAGACCAACACCAGCGCTTGTAGGGATAAGCATAATAGTACGGGACATTGACGAGTACCTTTAACTATTGGAATGAAAAAAGCTCAACACCGTATTCCTACCGAAGTTTATAGAGGGGTAGGAATAGAAGTTGAGCCCCATTTTCTTAATATGACAAACTGACTAGCTTCGAGTGAAGCTAGTCAGAAGAATTAATTAAAGACCTGCTAGTTTCGCAGTGTCTTCAGCAATTACTAGCTCTTCGTTAGTAGAGATAACCATTGCTGGGATACGGCTGTCAGCTGTAGTGATAGTACCTTCGCCGCCGAAACGAGCTTTAAGGTTAGCTTCACCATCGACTTCGATACCGAAGATGCCTAGGCGGTTAAGAACCATTTCACGGATTGGGCCAGAGTTCTCGCCGATGCCGCCAGTGAAAGTGATTGCGTCTAGACGACCTTCTAGAGTTGCAGTGTAGCCAGCAACGTACTTAGCTAGACGGTGACAGAACACGTCCATTGCACGAGTTGCTTCTTCTTTCTCACCGTAGTTGTCTTCAACGAAACGACAGTCAGAAGTCACTTCAGTTAGACCAGCTAGGCCAGACTCTTTAGTTAGCATGTTGTTGATTTCTTCAACAGAGTAACCAAGAGCGTCGTGTAGGTGGAAGATGATCGCAGGGTCTAGGTCACCACAACGAGTACCCATTACAAGACCTTCAAGAGGAGTAAGACCCATAGAAGTATCCACAGATTGACCGTTCTTGATTGCACATACAGAAGCGCCGTTACCTAGGTGACAGTTGATGATGTTAACTTCTTCAACTGGCTTGTTTAGTAGGCCTGCAACTTCACGAGTGATGAATAGGTGAGAAGTACCGTGCATGCCGTAACGACGGATGCCGTGCTCTTTGTACAGGTTGTACGGTAGAGCGTATAGGTAAGACTCAGAAGGCATTGTTTGGTGGAACGCAGTGTCGAATACAGCAACGTTTTGTAGGCCAGGGAAGTTCTTTTGAGCAGCTTCGATACCGATAAGGTGAGCTGGGTTATGAAGAGGTGCGAAAGTCGCAGCGTCTTGAATACCTTTAAGAACTTCATCAGTGATAAGAGCTGATTTAGTGAACTGCTCGCCGCCGTGTACGATACGGTGACCGATAGCGCCAAGGTTAGCTTTAAGCTCAGGCTTAGAAGCAAGAATAGTTTCTACCATGAAAGATAGTGCTTCTACGTGAGCTGCGCCCGCGCCTAGTTGTGCTTCGTGCTTGCCATCAAGTTTCCACTTCATACGAGCTTCTGGAAGACCAAGACACTCAGCAAGACCAGTTAGGTGCTCTGCACCTGTTTCTGCATCAACRACAGCAAATTTAAGAGAAGAACTACCACAGTTTAAAACTAAAACTAGCTTAGACATTAATGACTACCTGTTTATTTTTCTGATCGAAATCAGTTAAGGATGAAAATTAATCTCAAGAATAGACGAAGCACCGTAGCTTGCGTACTAACCTTGGTCAAAAAAACGTTAATTTCCGTATAGTGAGAAGCAATTTTTTACAAAAAAAAATGCTTATGCAATCCTTGCAGAGGTCTTCTCAGTGTTGCGTTAATCGTAAATTACGGCAACAATGAGATTGAGGTCTGCAAATAATAGCGATATTGTGCAAATATAACAAAAATTTTTGAAAGAATATTATTTTTCGTCAATTTTATGCGTTTTTAGTTGATGCTTTAAACTTTTTTTTAATGGGAGACTCGTATGAGCAATAGAGTTGGTCTAGCCAGTAGTTTAAAAGATGGCCAAAAGTACATGGATCTCTGGCCGGTAAGAAAAGAGCTCAACGCAATTTTTCCTGAGCAGCGCATTATCAAGGCAACACGCTTTGGTATTAAAGTGATGCCAGCAATTGCAGCAATCAGCGTATTGACTCAAATGGCGTNTAATAACTATCAAGCGATGCCTCAAGCTGTCGTTATGGCTCTGTTTGCGATTAGTATGCCGTTACAGGGCATTTGGTGGTTAGGTAATCGTTCTAATACGGTTTTGCCTCCTGCGCTGGCGACATGGTATCGCGAGTTGTACCAAAAGATTGTTGAGTCGGGCTTTGCCCTGGAACCGATGAAATCTAAACCGCGCTATAAAGAACTGGCAGCTATTTTAAATCGCGCATTTCGCCAGTTAGATAAATCCTCAATGGAACGCTGGTTCTAGTTTTTAGCAAAAAGAGCGCTTCATTACAGGGGCGCTTTACTTTAGTGAATTAGGAAGAGTGTTTGACATCACTTTTCCTTAAAAGACAAAATCATCCACATTCCACATTCCACATTCCACATTCCACATTCCACATTCCACATTCCACATTCCACATTCCACATTCTCTTATTTTTCTCCGTAATAAATCACCGATCTCCTTTTGTTGTATTTATGTTAAAACTCGCTTTCTTTGTTCCTAAGTTACTGGTACTAATATTGTTAGATGTACATAAAATGTACACGCGATATATAGAATAGAAACAATCACAACATTAAAATAATCAAATTGCTTAAATCAAGGAGTCAGGATGAAAGCAGGTAAAATTATAGCAACAGCTGTTCTAGCAAGTGCGGCACTACTATCTTCTACAAGTATCATGGCCAAAACCGCTAAAGTTGCTGTGTCACAGATTGTTGAACACCCAGCACTTGATGCCGCTCGCCAAGGTCTACTGGATGGACTGAAAGCGAAAGGGTATGAAGAAGGCAAAAACCTAGAGTTTGATTACAAAACGGCGCAAGGAAATCCCGCTATCGCTGTTCAAATTGCACGCCAGTTGGTAGGTGAGAATCCAGATGTTCTTGTTGGTATTGCTACACCAACGGCTCAAGCATTAGTGTCGGCTACACGTTCTATTCCTGTTGTATTTACTGCAGTAACTGACCCTGTTGGCGCTAAGCTCGTAAGGAAACTAGAGCAACCAGGCAAAAATGTTACTGGTCTTTCTGATCTTTCCCCAGTAAGTCAGCATGTTGAATTAATTAAAGAAATCTTACCTAACGCTAAGTCTATTGGGGTTGTATTTAACCCAGGTGAGGCGAATGCCGTTACTTTGGTTGATCTTCTTAAACAAGCAGCTAAAGAACATGGCCTAACTGTAGTTGAGGCAACTGCTCTGAAAAGTGCAGACGTAAAATCGGCAACTCAGGCTATTGCAGCTAAATCTGATGTGATTTACGCACCAACTGACAACACAGTAGCAAGCGCAATTGAAGGTATGATTGTTGCGGCTAACCAATCGAAAACCCCCGTTCTAGCCGGTGCGACGTCATACGTTGAGAAAGGTGCTATTGCAGGATTAGGCTTCGACTATTACCAGGTAGGTATTCAAACAGCAGACTATGTTGCGTCTATTCTTGAAGGTGAGAAGCCGGGCAATCTAGATGTAAAAGTTGCTAAGGGCTCCGACTTGTTCGTGAACGCGCAAGCTGCGAAAGAGCTTGGTTTAACTATTCCTCAATCAGTAATGGATCGCGCGACAAGCGTCAAATAGTACTCCAATCTAAAAGCCAATAAGGCGTTTCGCTTTATTGGCTTTCTAACATTAGTAGGAAAGGGAGTTGTTATGTCTGCTTTTGCATTTTTTGGGGCTCTAGAGATAGGGCTTTTGTATGGCTTGGTGGCGCTTGGTGTTTACCTCACGTTCCGAGTTCTCGATTTCCCCGATCTCAGTGTTGATGGAAGCTTTCCTATGGGAGCCGCCGTCGCAGCTACGGCAATCGTAGCAGGTATCGACCCTTGGGTAGCAACTGGCATGGCTATTGCGGCAGGTGCTGCTACTGGCTGGGTTACCGCTTTTCTCGCCGTTCGTTGTGGGATATTACATCTACTTGCTTCTATCCTCACGATGATTGCAGCCTTCTCGATCAACATTCGCATCATGGGACGACCAAACATAGCTTTACTAGGTGAAGAAACGATTTTAACGCCTTTCGAAGCATTTGGTGATCCAATGTTAATTCGCCCACTGGTTGTCGGTGTTTTAGTTCTCATCTCTGCTTGGTTTATTGTTCGTCTGCTAAACAGTGATTTTGGACTTGGGCTACGTGCAACAGGCGTGAATGCTCGAATGGTGTCGGCTCAGGGGGGAAGTACCTCTTTTTATACTTACTTTGGCTTAGCTTTATCAAATGGTTTCGTAGGGTTTTCTGGGGCTTTATTTGCGCAGACTAACAGCTTTGCGGATGTAACATCTGGCGTGGGTACGATCGTTGTTGGCCTAGCGGCAGTAATCTTGGGGCAAACACTCATACCAGGACGTAAGATTTGGGTGGCGGTTACCGCAGTCATTGTAGGCTCAGTTCTATATCGCTTGGCGGTCGCATTCGCTCTAAGTTCGGGTATGTTTGGGTTACAAGCTTCTGACCTTAACCTGGTCACGGCGGTGCTGGTTGCAGTTGCACTCATTGCTCCGAAGATCAAAGGAAACATGAAAGCAAAAAAGCGTCATAGCTCTGCTCGAACGAAGGTTGAAGCAGAGAAGTCAGGAGAAGCAGTATGATTCGTCTAGAAGATATTCAAGTCACCTTTAACCCGGGAACCATTTTGGAAAACAGGGCGCTAAGGGAAGTTTGCTTAGAAGTTCCTGAACATCAATTCCTTACAGTAATTGGCTCAAATGGTGCCGGTAAATCTACGTTATTAGGAGCGGTTACTGGAGAAACGCCAATGATCGGCGGAAAGGTGATCATTAATGAAATGGATGTGACTCACCAGACGGTTGACCAAAGAGCTAGCCAATGCGCTCGTGTTTTCCAAGATCCACTTGCAGGTACTTGTGGTGATCTTACGATAGAGGAAAACATGGCGCTGGCTTATATGCGCGGAAAACGTCGAGGTTGGAGTTTTTCGTTGTCATCTAAGCGGAGAAAGCTGTTTCAAGAACGCATTAGCATTCTTGGGCTGGGGTTAGAAGATAGGCTAGGGGATAACATAGGTTTGTTATCTGGTGGACAACGTCAGGCGGTAAGCTTAGTGATGTCGACATTATCAGACAGTAAGTTACTTCTGCTTGATGAACATACAGCAGCGTTGGACCCACGTATGGCCGCCTTCATTATTGATTTAACCAAAACGGTTGTTACGGAGTTTAATTTAACAGTCATGATGGTGACGCACTCAATGAAAGACGCATTAGCTTGTGGTGACCGAACCGTGATGCTCCACCAAGGTGAAATTGTATTGGATGTGTCCGGTGATCAAAGAGCCAATATGCAGGTTCCTGATTTACTAGAAATGTTTTCAAAAGTTCGTGGTGAAGAGCTAGCTGATGATAGTTTACTACTCAACTAGTATAAGCACCCCAAATACAAACTAAACTTAAGCCCTTTCCTTGCGAAAGGGCTTCGTTTATTTGGAAAGATATAATAATGATTAGAAGCTTATGGAGCGGGAAGGGTGCTTGAATAATAAATTACATTTAATTTACATCATTAACCGAATGTATTTGCAATAATATTAGTGATGTAAATGTAATTCAAAAAGTTGTAAGGGCTACTAATACATGAAAGTAAATAGGCACTTTAGCCTAACCTTTGTTTTTGTCTTCCCTGCTATTCTGGCAGCGTTGATGCTGGCATTGACTGCAAAAAACTATTACGACTCAGTGAATCGCGATATCTCTAATGAGTACCAGCGAATAATTGAGGTGCTGAAGAGAACCACGAAAGTTGTGACAGCATTAGATTATAGTTTTTCGAATTACTACAAGTCCGGAAACCCGCTTTATCTCGACCATAATATGCGTGAAGTCGAGGGTCTATGCCAAATTTGGCCGATTGATGCGCTGTTGCTCGCCGATGGCAAAGCTACAGATATTCCGACAGTCGATATCG
>NZ_JAKJSW010000006.1:0-14347 GCF_050337375.1 Vibrio makurazakiensis
GAATCACTTTTCTACCTTTGAATCACTTTTCTACCTTTGATAGACAAATTGTTCTTGTCGATTGCTTGCAGCCATTAAACGCTGGCTACGAGTCTTTCTACGACATGCGCGGCGCATTAGAGCAATTGATGAAAAGCTTTAAATATGGTCGAAGTAATGTTCTGAAACGCCTGTTTGCACCGAAAATAGACAAAATTTTATTCGCCGCTACTAAAGCCGATCATGTTACGCCAGAGCAGCATGGGAACTTGGCCTCTTTGTTACAACAAATGGTACACCCAGCGTGGCAACATGCAGCTTTCGAGCATATTGATATGAGCTGCATGACAATTGCATCCATTCAAGCAACGACATCGGGCTTTGTTTCATCGGGAGATACAAGTGTTCCTGCGTTACAAGGAGTAACACTTGAAGGTCAGCCTCAGACGATGTTCCCCGGGGAAGTACCGAAGAAAGTACCTCAGAAAGACTACTGGCAAGACAACGCGTTTGATTTTACTGCGTTTCGCCCACTACCGGCAGAGGCTGATCAGCCTTGTCAGCATATTCGATTGGATAAAGCACTAGAATATCTAGTGGGAGATAAATTGAAATGAGTGACCCAAAACAAGGATCAGAATTGAGAAACAAACAGCTTTTTGATCAACCGTTAAGCTCTGAGAAAAATAGCTCAAGTTCATCAAATTCCGAGCATGTCTCTCCAGAGTTAACGGCGCAAGTTCAGTTTTCTGAGAAAGCGACATTTATTCCGGTTAAAGTTGAAGAGCAGCAAGAGAGCGACAGTGAGCAACAGCTAGAGCAAGTGATTCGACCGAAAAAAGGTCGCAAGTGGCTAGCGACAGCATTAATAGGGAGCTTTTCTGGGTTGGTAGCCTGGCAAGCTGTGGACTCCGTAATTACGGCAATCCAAAGTGCTGATTGGTTAGCATTAGGTTGGGCTGGTTTTATTGCAGCAATTGCTTCGTTCGGTCTTGGTGCGATTGGTAAAGAGCTGTGGAAACTGCGTTCTTTGAAAAATCATTTTAGTGTTCAAGAGCAAAGCGAAGCACTGATCGCGAGTGACAGCGTAGGCAAGGGGAAAGCTTTCTGTATATCAATTGCCAAGCAAGGTGGCGTGAAACAAGAAAGTCCAGCATATGACAAGTGGATCAACAGTGTGAACCCGGCACATAGTGATTCAGAAGTACTCGATATGTATGACGCACTAGTGATCGCCGAGCAAGATAAGCAGGCGACTAAAGTAGTCTCTCTTCACGCGACGGAATCGGCTGCATTGGTGGCGATAAGCCCATTGGCAGCTGCTGATATGCTGCTGGTGGCTTGGCGTAACTTTAAGATGATCGACCGACTGGCAGACATCTATGGTGTTGAGCTGGGGTATTGGTCTCGCTTGAAATTGTTTAAGTTGGTGTTGGTCAATATGGCAGTCGCAGGGGCGAGTGAATTAGCCGTTGATGCAAGTATGGATTTGATGTCTATGGATCTTGCTGGAAAAGTATCAGCGAGAGCTGGGCCGGGACTGGGTGTTGGTATCTTAACCGCGCGTTTAGGTATTAAAGCTATGTCATTGCTACGTCCTATCCCTTGGAAACAAGAACGAGCTGTTAAACTTAGTGCAATTCGTAAACAAATAGTGTCAAAGCTTGCGCAAATCACACTTAAATAGAGTTTACACACATTAGAGTGCTTGACGGCTCATATTGCTATACTACAAACTAGTGTCAACTTTTCCTGACACCTTATAGTAGGAACAATTAGTGCGTCTTGAAGTTTTTTGTGAAGACCGACTTGGTCTAACCCGTGAGTTACTCGATATCTTAGCGTCAAAAGCCATCGACTTGCGTGGTATTGAAATTGATGTCTCTGGAATTATCTATTTAAACTGTCCAGATATTGATTTTGATACGTTTAGCGAACTGATGGCTGAAATACGCCGTATCACGGGAGTAAAAGACGTCCGTAAGATCCAGTTTATGCCAAGTGAAAGGCATAATACTGAGTTAATCGCTTTACTGGCGAATCTTCCAGACCCTGTTCTTGCTATCGATCTTAAAGGGTCGGTAGATATGGCTAACCATGCTGCTTTAAGCCTTTTTGATAAAAGCGAACAAGAAATTATTGGCGAGCCCGTGTCAGCGTTAATGCCAAGCTTCAACTTCTCTACATGGATCGAAGGCGATGTTAACCGTCATCGTGAGTCCATGGTTCTTGAAGGCTTAGATTATTCCGTTGAAATCATTCCCGTTTATTTGGGCGGTGACAGTAACGAAGCAGTATTAGCTAGCGCGGTAATGACGATTCGCTCAAGCCAACAAGCAGCAGATTCTCAAGACGCATTACCAGAACAGAATAACCTTGGCTTTGAACACTTTGTTGGTATATCTAATCGTCATAAAGCGCTGATCAGCCAAGCGAAAAAGCTTGCTATGCTTGACCAACCTTTGTTGATTGAAGGTGATACTGGTACAGGTAAAGAAATGCTGGCTAAAGCATGTCATAACCGTTCTAACCGTTCATCTTATCCATTCCTAGTATTGAGCTGTGCTTCAATGCCAGATGACGTAGCTGAAACCGAATTATTTGGTCATGCTCCAGGGTCGTTTAATCACGAATTGGCTCACAAGGGTATTTTTGAACAGGCAAATGGCGGTACTGTATTTCTTGATGAAATCGGTGAAATGAGCGCCCACCTTCAAATCAAATTACTTCGCTTTCTCCAAGACGGCACTTTCCGTCGCGTTGGCGCGGAAGATGAAATGCATGTTGATGTTCGTATCATAGCTTCTACACGTCATAAGCTGGCCGAACTCGCTGAATCAGGAGGCTTCCGCGAAGATCTATTCTACCGTTTAAACGTACTTACTTTGTCTATTCCAGCATTGCGTGAACGCTCTAACGATGTTGGCCCACTTCTAGAATTATTTGTTGCTAAATACGCGCAGCAACTTGGTTTACTTAAACCTAAGTTAGATGAAGAGCTCGTTGAACAACTGGGTAACTATCAGTGGCCTGGGAATATTCGTCAACTAGATAACATGGTACTGCGCGCATTAACTGAACTTGAAGGCGATCGCCTTACTGTCGAACATTTTCATTTGCCACAACTTGAGACGGTCGCGTCTGGAATGGCGAACTTGAATATAGATGGTTCTCTTGATGAGATAATGAAAGACTATGAGTCTCAAATTCTTGAGAAGCTGTATCAGTCGTTCCCATCGAGCCGCAAATTGGCTAAACGTTTGAACGTGTCTCACACCTCGATTGCCAACAAGTTACGAGATTACGGGATTCGTAAAAACTAATGGAAGATTTCAGCACAGCGGAAAAAGTGTATAAAAAAGAGGGCGGTTTGCTCGTTAGAACAGCAAACCCAGATGATGCTGAGATGATCAGCCGCTACTTCATTGAAAATCGTGAGTTTCTTAAACCATGGGAGCCAGCCCGTGAAGAAGTGTTTTTTACTGCTACAGGTTGGGCGCAGCGTCTTATTAAACTTCATGAACTGCATAAAATGGGGCTTGGCTATTATTGCTTATTGATCGACGCTGAAACTGATAAAATGCTGGGCACTATTTCGTTTAGTAACTTATCACGCTTCCCTTTTTATGCATGTAACGTTGGCTATTCACTGGCTCAAAATGCTCAAGGTTCTGGCTACATGCGTAAAGGCTTACGTATGGCCGCGGACTATATGTTTGAGCATCAAAACATGCATCGACTTATGGCTAGCTATATGCCGAGAAATAAGCGTAGCGAAGCGGTTCTACAAAGTCTTGATTTCGAACGTGAAGGCTATGCAAAAGATTACCTTCAGATTAATGGGCAATGGGAAGATCATGTACTGACTTCACTGGTTAACCCAAATTGGGAAGACAAAAGGTAAAGCAAATGGACAGGCTGAAAAAGCAGTTAGAATTACTGATTGAACTGGATAAGCTTAAGTCAATTTTACGCCGAACACGCGTTAAAAGTGCCGATAAAAGGCTTGAAAATAGCGCGGAGCATAGTTGGCATGTTGCTCTTATGGCAATTCTATTAGAAGAGCATGCTAATGAACCTGTAGATATTGCTCGCGTAGTGAAAATGTTGTTAATCCATGATGTTGTAGAGATCGACGCTGGCGATACTTTGGTTTACGACATTGCCGCTGCGCAAGAACAAGAAGCAAAAGAGCTAGAGGCTGCTCATCGTCTATTTGGAATGTTGCCTGAAGAACAAGGCAAGGCTTTACTGGACACATGGCTAGAGTTTGAATCCGCTAAAACCGCTGACGCTCAATTTGCTAAGGCGTTGGATCGACTAATTCCAATGTTGCTTAATCACCATAATCAAGGTCAAAGCTGGATGGAGCATGGTATTGCTCGTGAGCAGGCTTTAACTATCAATAAAAAAATTGAGCTTGGTTCTACAGTGTTGTGGGACAAGGCTCAGCAAGTTATAGAAGATGCGGTCAACAAAGGTTGGTTGAAGCCTTAGGCTGCCAATATCGATCGCCATAAAATCAAATTGTTTCGAGGATATTTGATGTCGTATACAACTTTGGATGAATACCAAAGAAAATGGATTTTCACTCACCAGTCTATGCCTTTACCGTCTGAAGAGTTGGAGAAGATCAAGCCTATGACTCAGGCGCGTGCTTCACAGTTCTGGAAAGAGAACGTAAGCCCACAAAGCCCTGATTCAGAAAGACTAAGCTCGCAGGATTGGCCAAGTAAAGCATCAAACTGGTCAGAAGAAGTTAATTGGATGTCTCACTGGGATGCGGATGAACCAGAGCTTCCTGAAGAGATCCTAGCGCATATTGATTGGCAAGATGATGTGACAGTTTACTTCTGCTACGAGAAGTACAACATCTTAGAAACTAAGTGGTCAGTATTTAAGAAACACTGGAAAAACTTCCTTTTCTACGATGATGGCCCAATCCTATTAGGCCGCCGCCGTAGCGAAACCTTATGGTTTAGCACGAAAGGCTCAGTGAAAATTGGCCATAGAGCTTAGGTTAAAACAGTTTTAAAAATATCAAAAAAGCGAGCTATGGCTCGTTTTTTTTGGTTTATATCTGGCTTACTGATTTTGTAACACTATGGAAAAACACAATAAAGATGGAAGTAATTAACTAATAACTGTTTTTATGTACAGTTAAATATTGCTTTGTAGCTAAGCTTATCTATACTGGTTATATAAACAGTGGGAGGTGCTTATGTTGTGGGACACTTTAGAACGCGTTAATAAACTGCGTATACAAGCTCTTCAAGATTCCGAGTATTTGGATTCGGCTCAATTACATGCCGATTCAATACGTAATGAGGAATGTGACAAATTATCAGCGAGCTTCGCTCGACGGAAATCATCCAACCCCAAAAAACTCTCCGATATTTACGAAAACACCGATTTTTCAGTTAACCCTGGTGGTCAGCACCACTGATCATAATTTTTGTTAGACGTTTAAACAGCCACTCTCAACACTTATTGATTAGTGGCTGTTAAAACGAATGAGTTGATTACTCTTTTTATATGGTTTTATGCGTCAATCACAAGAAATCTAACGGATTCAGACTAATATTAAACTAAGTTCACTTGAACTGAGGTAGTTATGAATATCGTTACCACTAAAAGAATGCTCGCCATCGGGCTAAGCTTGTTCGTTGTTCTCCTTATTTATGTGAATAATTTCAATCACTCTAATAACCAACCTGCAGAGGTGGTTCGTATTGGAGTGTCACAAACGCCTCTTTCATCACCTTTTCTCATTGCCTCAAATAACCAGTATTTTGAAAAGCTTGGTTTGAATATTCAGCTAGTTCCTTGTTTTGGAGGAGTAGCGTGTGCAGAAATGCTATTTAGCGGACAGGTTGACTACGCTACTGCTTCTGAGTCTGTCGTCATGTTCCAGAGCTTTAAACGAAACGACTTTAAGGTGCTTGCTAGCTTTGTCGGATCTTCAAACGATCTAAAGCTTTTAACCTTGCAAGGACAAAGCATAAGCAAAATTGAAGATCTATCAGGCAAGCGAGTAGGGTTGATCAAGTCAAGTTCGAGTGAGTTCTATCTCGACTCTTTATTGATCGCTTCAAATTTAAAGAAAATGCAATTCGATAAGGTTTACTTGCCTCCACAGGAGCTAGGTAAAGCCCTGATTTCTAATCAAGTAGACGCCATTTCGGTCTGGGAACCCTACGGTTATTTGGTGGAAGCTGATGCTGAAAAGCACCTTACTAATCTAGGTATTGCAGGTATTTATACGCTCTCATTTAATTTGATTACGTTAGAGCAAACTATAAATGCTGACCATGGAAGTGCCGCTCTAATTCTTGAAGCTTTGGGTTCTTCAATTGAGTGGATTCACAATAACCCCGACTTGTCTCGGGCACTTATCGCTCAGGAGCTAAATATTCCTATAGAGCAATTAGAGTGGTCATGGAACGACTATGTATTTRGGCTTTCATTGGGCAATGCTTTGTTATCTAACTTACAGCAGCAAGCAAGATGGGCGTTGGACTCAGGGATTGTTTCAGGAGCACAGCCTGACTATAGAAGTGTGATGTTTAGAAAGCCTCTTGAAGAAGTGCTTCAGCAGGGAGCCTTTTGATATGAAGGGCTCTATTTATAGAAAATTACATATTCTCTTCATTTCGTCATTTTTGCTGGTGGCAGTGATTACTGCATCTTGGTGGTATGTGTTAGAAAAACATGAGAAAGCACAGAAAGCGATATCTGAAGTGATTCAAGTTCAAAGAAGTGTCGACTTGTTGAGGAGTCAGCTTTGGGTGTTTTTGCAGTTTGGAGATCAAGTTAGTTTAAACGCTGTCTTGGAAGCTCAGAAGGATTTGTCGGACAAGTTAGACGCATGTACGTACCTAGGTGATGAAGTCGATAATATTAAAACGATGAATAATGGGTTAGTGGGGTTGATTGATCAGGAGTCTAAGCTCATTCAACAACATAATATGAGAAATTTTGTAGCAAACTCAGACTCTCGAAATGTGATTCAGGCTATTACGCTTTTGCACTCCAGATACAATATGATTGTTCAGAATATGGTTGATGAACTATTTCACTTACAAAAAGCCCTTTTACTGACAAAAGCTGAAGAACAGAAAAACACCTTAGTCACGAGTGCCATTCAAATTTTGGCCTTCGCAATTTTAGTACTTTGTATTTCGACGATGATACTGCGACGTTTTCGAGTGGGGTGCCGAACCATTCGCAAGGGCATTAAAGATCTAGGCAGCGGTAACATGAATAGCCGAGTCGGTTCTGAAAACTTAGACAGTGAGTTTGTTGTTATCGCCAATACTTTTAATCAAATGAAAGAGTCTCTGCAGCAAACCACAGTCACTAAAGATGAACTAGAGCGTGAGGTTAAACGTCAAACCTCTAAACTTGAGAAGCAGAAAGAGCAGTTAACTTTCCTATCGGAGCGAGATCCTCTGACTGGGTTATTTAACCGAAGGGCGTGTAAACAGATGTTAGAAGAGGCAAGTAAAAAAGCTAAGCGATCCAAATTGAATATAGCGTTACTTTTTCTCGATCTCGATAAATTTAAATTGATCAACGACTGTAAAGGGCATGAAGCCGGAGATGAAGTTTTAAGATACGTAGCGTCCAGACTAAGCCAAAACATTCGAGAATCTGACTTTGTTGGGCGGATCGGTGGAGATGAGTTCGTGGTGTGCCTAGATCTACTCGATACTTATGATGGTGTTGACGCTAAAGCGAAGCAATTGGTTGAGTTGTTACGGGAGCCTATGATTATCGGTGGTGAAGCGGTTTCTGTTGGGGTGAGTATTGGAATTAGCTTGTACCCTAAACATACAACCGATATCGCATGCATGTTTAAGTTAGCCGATGCGGCTATGTATAAGGCTAAGCGTAGCCAGAGCCACACCTATTTTTGCCATAGTTCGATACCAGAAGAAGTTTCTTTAAATGAGCCGTCGCTCAATGAGAGGCATCAATGATTGATAATTAGTGACTCATGAAAGGAAATGGTCTGTAAACAATGTTGCCTACAGACCGATAAAGCTATTGGTTGATCAAACTTAGACCACTTGGTAGTGCATCACCAAAAATACGTTTTGATTCGTTTTCTGACAACTCCTTCACTTCCTCAACTAAACCAACCCAAGCTTCTGGTACTTTACTTTGCGTCAGTTTTGTCAGTACTTGTTCACGGTAATCATCGGAAATATCAAATAACCGGTCACCCGTCTTTCTACAAATCATCACGGTCGCGAATGCTGCCATTGGTTCCTTTTGCCAATTTTGTTCAAGCATTTTTGGTAGCCATTGCTCAACTTGTTCCCTTGGGATTACGTTATGCTGACTACCATATAGTGGAGTTCGTGACGCCAAACGCCCTAAAGCCCACCAGTGTGCTTGTTCAAATTGGTTTTGGTTTATCGCCTTATTTAAGAACCAAGTAGAGAGTAGAGTTTTATCTTCAACATCTAAATGCTCTAGAGAAGCTGATAGGCGAACCATGGCTTCGTAACCTTGCTCCTGCGCTTCTTTTACTGACTTAGGGTTTCTAGCAGCACCTGGGTGTAAATACTTGGCAATGTCTGCAAGAATAGTTTCTTGTTGTTCTTGGTTTAAACCACCAGAAACTCGACGCCAGAATACCCACCAATCAGTCCAACCTTGATGGTTTTGGAACTGAATGCTTTGTTGGTAAAGTCCCCAGACTTGCTCCATACGCCATGAATCGGTCGGATCGCCAAAACCAGGTCTCATTGCAAAACCGGCTAAGCGTAGCCAGCTTTTCTCATGTTGTTCAGAGCGGCGACGTCGCTTGCGCCCTAAAGAAAAGGTATCGAACAGTTGACGTAAGGTGGTGAAATCCCAATCATCACGNTTACCGAGCTTTTTCTCTAAATCTTTAGCGAGTGTTTTGATTTCTTTGGTATCAGCACTCTTCTTATTACCGCTATAAAGGCGAGAAATGAGCTCTTTGCACTCACCTAAACGAGGGTGCAGGTTCTCATTTTCTTCTGTATCAGCTTGCTGATTACGAACTTCAAATTCGAGCTGCCAACGTTGGCTATCGTCATCGACACTCACGCATTCCATTTTTAGTGTACCAACCTCTGTAAGTTGGCAGGCAAGTTGAACTTCCACCCTTTCTTTTTGATTGGCTTGTAGGTTCGTATCTTTACTTCCATCTAGCGTCGAAATATACGGAGGAAGTGGCGAAAATAGGTCTGGGTCGACATTAACCATCACGCCATTTTGAATCGCTGTATTGTTGCTCAACGTATCGTGAGTTGAAGTGAGAAGGTTAAATCGGACTGGTTCACCTAACGTAAGTGAGAATCGTCGACCGTTCAAACGAATCTCGTTCCCTTCATCAGTCCCTTTAGCCAGTAAACATAGAGCTTTGYCCATTTTGTTTTTTTCTTGTAAGTGCAAGAAATATGAACGAGCAGCACCGCCGCCAATTTTTAACTGAGCACCGCGTCTTGCCTTGCCGAAAGCTACCGCACCAAGTGCCACTGACCAATCAGGATGCGGGTTATCCAATACCGTAACAGGGGATCCGCGCCAGTTTCCTAGTAGGTTGGTAATACGCTCGGTCACTAGTTCACTATTGAATACACCACCATTGAGCAGTAAACCAACAGGAATAGCAGGGCCTTCTGAAGTCTGGTCTAGGGACTCCAACGCCGCTTTAGAAACTTGTTGGTATTGAGTTAGGAACTCGGCAACGTGTTTGCTTACTGCTGGGTCGGCGACATATGGCAAACCAAATTCGACTACAGCACTACGACGTTTATCGGGTGTCTCAGAAAAATCAGAAAGAGGGAAAAAGCCGTCTAATGCGATTTGGTGAACTTCGCTTTTGGTTAATCCAACGCTCTTAGTTCCGCCAAGTAGCTTAGAACCGCTACCTAGCATAGTGATCTTAACTTCTTCAGGCGCATCGGCTGAAAGTAGATGCTCTTTGGCTTTACGAGTTTGCTGTATTAGCTTGGTTAAACTCGCTGCGTTCAGCTTCTTAGTTTGATTAAAGCGTTGTTCTGCAAGGTGCGCTAACGCTAAATCTAAGTTATCGCCACCGAGCATCAGGTGTTCACCGACGCCAATTCGATCAAGTGCGAGCTCTTCACCTGCAAACTTTGCTTCGATTAAGCTCAAATCGGTTGTACCACCACCGACATCACATACTAATACTAACGGCAGTGGCTTGAGTTCGTCTGCGGCGGTTTGCTGATGTCGAGCATACCAGTCGTAGCAGACTGCTTGAGGCTCTTCGAGCAACACGATTTTGGTTAAACCTGCTAGGGATGCCGATTCTAGAGTCAACTTACGTGCCGTTTCATCAAATGAAGCAGGCACAGTTACCACAACGTCTTGGTCTTCTAATTTATTGCTTGGGTTACGGTAGTTCCAGGCTTGCCTAATGTGGTTTAAATAGCTTGCACTGGCCGTTACGGGGGAAACCTTGTCAACGTCGGTGGCACCAGCCCAAGGTAAAATTTCAGAGTTTCGGTCAACCGCTTGGTGTGACAACCAGCTTTTCGCGCTGGATACCTGACGGCCTTCAACTTTGGCACCCAGTTCGCGAGCCCACTCTCCGATAATGGCATTCTTAATATCACCTGCAACAGGCTGTACTTCCCATGGTAAGGAAAGGTCTGAAGGAGATATTTGTCCATTAGCAGGATGATAACGGAAAGAAGGAAGAAGCGGTTTACGCACCACTTCTCCCGGGCCAATGAGTTGGTCGATTTCAAACAGTGATACAGGGGATTGCTGTAGGTCGTCAGAGATTTCACAAAATGCTACAACAGTATTTGTTGTACCTAAATCTATCCCAACGAGAAAGCGAGGAGATGCCATTACTGAACCTCACGTTATTAATTATGGAAATTAAACATTATGAAAGTAAACGAGGTTGTTTAAGTGTTCGATACAATCAAACGATTGTAAATAATACCATTACGATGGTATGCGCTACGTTTACTGACTTTAGATTTAAAAACGGCACCCGTTTGGATGCCGTTAGAAGGTGTTTAGTGTTGAACGTTCTCAGAATCATCAGACGAAGCTGAATCCTCTCGAACATCAAACTCAACGTGCCATTTCTGACCGTTGTCCGTTGCTATCGCTTCTAAGTAAAGAGTACCTAACTCAGTAACGCGAGATGCCAAGGTGACAGGAACAACTTCACCTTCACGTCGGCCTTCAGATACTGGTAATGTAACTTGAATTTCAGGTAGCTCTTCTAGGTCTTCAGGGTTCCAGTAATCTAGGTGAGTACCAGCAACATCTTCACGACGTGTTGTTGAACCGAAGAATTGGAAATGCACAGGTTCACCAATCACCAAACCAAATTCCTGGCTAGGAACTTGAACTCTAGAGCCTTCTTCCATACCAAACGGAGCCACACACAGTGCTTCCATTGGTGGAGCCATGCCTGGAATAGCAGGCATCGCACTTTCAATTCCTACGTAGTAAGAAGATGCGATACCACCACGAATACGAACTCCCTGGCCACGACGTACTGCGCCGTAGTAAGAAGCGCCACTCGCAACGGCAAGGTCTAAATCAAGGCCACTCAGTTGTTTAGCAAGCTCTGCATCTGCATTGACGAGCCATTCATTAATAGTGTCAGAAAGGCGAGTTGCTAGTAGATTCGATTTTAGTACACCACCGTTGAATAAAATTGCGGTTGGTTTGATAAAGTCGGCAGTTGGTGCTTCAGCACCCGGCATACCCGGCATGTTTGCAAATGGGTTGAAATCTTGCTGAGCAGATTCATTACCGCTATTTCCAGAAAGCGCATTCGCTTGCTTAGATAGGAACGCTGCAATGTGACGAGTAATACCTGCATCTTGAGCGTAAGGCAGACCCATTTGAGTAAGTGCGCCACGCGTCTTTTGTACAGGGTGCTCAGTAACGGCTACTTGCGGGAAGAAACCATCGACTAAAGTTTGTTGAACTTCTTGCTGTGTTAACTCAGTTTTCAATGTCGCGCCCAGTAGCTTAGAACCGCGGCTAGGGACAACAATCGGAACAGCTTGCAATTCAGCATCATTCAATAGGGCTTCTTTTGCATCACGACATGCATGAGTCATAGCTTGAACTTGCCATGGTGCTAGTTCTTTGCCTTCTTGAGCCAGCTTCATTTTCAAACGGTAAGCCAACGCTAAATCCATGTTGTCACCGCCTAGTAGGATGTGTTCACCTACAGCGATACGATTCAGTGTTAAGTTACCTTCTTCTTCTGTTACTTCAACTAAAGAAAGGTCAGTTGTACCACCACCGATATCAACAACCAGTACCACGTCACCAACGTTTACTTCATCACGCCACGTGTCGTCGCTGTTATCAATCCAGCTGTAAAGTGCTGCTTGAGGCTCTTCAAGTAGAGTTAAATGTGTAAAACCAACATTACGAGCTGCTTCTGCTGTTAAATCGCGTGCAGCTGGATCGAAAGAGGCTGGTACCGTGATTGTCACATCTTGTTCAGCTAACTGGTGCTCAGGGTGTGTGTGGTTCCAAGCTTCTTTTAGATGCTCAAGGTAAAGCTCAGTTGTTTTTAATGGCGATACTTTTTCAACTTCTTCTGGGCTTCCTGCTGGAAGGAAAGCATCACGACGGTTTACGCCACCGTGACATAGCCAAGACTTAGCGCTGGCTATCAAGCGAATAGGTGTTTTAGAACCAAGGTTACGAGCAATTGCACCAACAAGAGCGGTAGGCTCTGAAGACCAAGGTAGAACACGTGAAGCAGGGTTCATTTCGTGTTCGTGTGGCTGGTACAAAAATGAACCTAGCTGGTTACGTGTTTCAACTGTACCTGGCGCAGTTAATTGCGGGATTGGCATTACTTGAACGCGTGCATCCTCATCAGAAGTATCGATGTAAGATAAAACACAGTGAGTCGTACCTAAATCGATACCCACACTAAACTTTGGGTGTTGAGCTGTATCTTGAACCTGTGTGTCAGTCGAAAGGTTTTGGTTGTCCATTAAAGCTCTACCTCTGCTGGTGCGATAACTGAAGCATCGTAGTTTTCAGCAAGTTTTGGTAGGTTCATTTCTGTTGCTTTCCAGCCTTTATGAACTAGGGTGCCATTAAATGGAGCGTTACCCGTTACGTTGCCCGTTAAACGAACTTCTTGAGGATTAAAACCGTCTTCAATTGTAATGCGAGTTTCTTCTTCTTCATTACGGATGTGAGTCAAGCTTACGTAGTCACCTAGTACCTTTTTACCACCAGTGTGAATAACACGCGCAGCTGCACCGACTTCTTCATCAGAGAATGAGGTTAGGTCTTCCTGTAGGAAATCAATTAGGCGAGCTTCTTGCTGCATGATAGACAGTAGCTGCATTGCAGAATCGGTAGAGGCCGTTGCTAGTTTAGATTCAACTTCAACAACCTTTTCTACTACTTTCTCAACTTCTACTACTTTTTCTACTTCAACAATCTTCTCGACTGTTTTCTCAACTTCAACGATTTTTTCAACCGGTTTTTCAACAATTTTTTCGACTACTTGAGTTTTGCGAGAAACAGCAAGAAGTAGCAATAAAACGCTTGATGCAGTAAGGCCTGCGTGAAGCATGTCAAACGTTTGTGGGATTAGGTTCAAATCAACGATCATAGTGATTTCTCTTTAGATTGATTTAATGGCGTAATTACCTGACTAGCTAGGTAATACGCAGACACAAGAAAAGTATCTAATTAAGCTTAAAATATTGGGGAGATACTAGCATATTCAAGGTCTAACGCTTAATAAAATGGCGCTGTTCATGGCTTATCTTTACTCGATAGGTGAAAAAAACGGCTAAAAGTAAAGTGTCTGGAGTTGTAGTACTCCTAAGGGTGTTATTTTAATCAAACTTTGAAAGCTTCATTGATATACAAGTATAGAGAATGGGTGGCGGTTCAGTTATTATTTGGCGGTCTTCCTTTATCTCATTCGAGTAAACATGCCCCACACAGCACATTCGATGACTCGATTTAGTCGGCTCACATACTCGCTTAGCACTTTCCTGATATCTATGTTAGTTACTGTGGCTTGTTTGGCGGTTATCTATCAGATTCAGAAACTCTCAAACTACCGAAATATCGAGAACCTAGCAGAAAGGCAAGTAGAGAGCCTAAGAGTCTTTATTAGAAATGATATTGCTTACATCGGTTCGGGTGCTAACTTCTTTCACTCGGCTGATAAAGACGATTGGCGAAAGTTCGATTTGTTCGCCAAACACACTATTGGTGATTCCCATAGTTTGATTGGCTTACAATGGATGGAAAAAGTAGAAGCCACTGATATTGCCACTCATACCGCCGAACTTACAGCGCGTTTCCCAAGTTATGAATTACATACTGTCCCTAAAGA
>NZ_JAKJSW010000007.1:0-12486 GCF_050337375.1 Vibrio makurazakiensis
TGACCAGGAGACCAGGAATGACTATAAGAAGATGGTGACATGTAAGCCGTTAGAGCAACGCGTTGAACGGCCAGAGCCAACTGCGGCGAATGTCAGTTTGTTCTAGCCCCGCAGGGAGAAGAGAGTGCGGAGCGCGAACGAGGCACCAAGCCACCCACGGAACGTAAACATATCGATGGTTTACACTGGCGCGGTCAGTCGTCATCGTCACTTGAGGGAGTCACATCCCCTTGCCTACCAGAACCGCTTTTAGAGCCTTACCAATCCGGTGAGGCTTTTTTGTGTCGGTAGTGTTGGAGCATTCAAAGGACTTAAAGGAGCTTTTCGGTGAACGGACAACGAGTGATGAAGCCGAAGACTGAGGCTGAAGAACGAGGCGGACGTTCACCCCCCGTTCTGTATCACGGGGGTAAATTCGACCAACTTAATAGGGTTCAAGTGCTTATGAGACTAAGCGTCATTAATCTGTCTTAAAAGCTTGTGAGCCGTTTATGCCAAAGACAACCCACCATCGACCACTAGTGTATGCCCCACTATATAAGTAGCTTTGTCTGAGAGTAAAAATTCTATGGCGTCTACTATCTCAGTGGTATTACCAAAACGCTTCATGGGAACAGCTTCCGATACCTCTGAACGGATATTTTCATTTTCAAGCTGGCGTTCTTCCCAACGAGGAGTCCATGTTACACCTGGCGCTACCGCATTAATTCGAATGCCAGATCCAATACTTTCGAGTGCAACTGAGCGCGTTAACCCTTCCAGAGCATGTTTAGATGCGCTGTACATTGATGCATTAGGCGTTGGTCTGAGACCATTTACCGAACTTATATTCACTATGCTTGAGCCGGGACTCATTAGCTTCAATTCTGCTCTTAAGCATAAAGCCTGACACAAAAAATCAACATTGAGGGTTTCTTTAAGTAATGCGATGTCAACTTGGGGTAGATAGCCACGTGATACTAGAGCTGGAGAAGCGTTATTCACTGCAATATCTAGTTTCTGATATTCGGATTCAACATACGAGAATAAACCCGCTAGTTGCTGTTCATCGGCAATATCTACAACCCTATGATCCACAGTGTCTAATTCTGGGTAGAGACTTAGCATTTTTGTCCACCCGGCTTCAGAACGTGAGCATGTGACAACTTGATACCCTAATTCCACTAATCGAAGAACGAGTTCTAACCCAATACCTTTCGAACCACCTGTTACTAAAGCTACTTTCAATTTTGGATTCCTTTCCTAGATAGGTATGCTGACGGCTAACACCTTACCTAAACCATTGTGACATAAACACTTAAATATATTGTTAAGTCGATTTAATCACCTATACCTATAACCCTCTATTCAGACCAAGAATCTCTGTTCGAATCCAAACATTACCTTTGTCAAAATTATCCAACTCTATATTCCCACCTAATGCTGGTTCTAAAACAGGATAATAGATCTCTTCAAAACCAAGAACTCCAAGCTTTTCGACGAGTATTTCAATAAATTGTTCGTCTATAGGAAAAAGCGCATATTGAATAAAATTCTCATCCTTTAAAATTGCGTCTTCAAAGTCCGATGTACTCTCAAACACACCATAACCTTTACAGTTACTTCCATTTTTAGATGGATAAAACACCAAATACTCATCGGTCTCAGATGAGTATAAAAACAAAGTCCCAGTAAACGAGTAACCAATAACTTTATCATAGTGCCAAAGATATTTTCCCCACCCCCCTAACATTGCAACATCAATGGGGTCAGTTAATAATTTATACATCGAAACTTCCTTATCTACATAACTCCGCGTTAAGTGGTGAGCAACGCTAACCACCCAACTTAAACCATTGTGACATAAACACTTAATCCAAAGTAAGCCGAAAACGCCAAGCGTTGGGAGTCCATCTTGAACGCTTTGTTATGTGAATTTATTCTTGCATCGGTAATTCAATTATCCTGCGAATAGAAGCTACGTCTATTTCAACTTGCTCAAAAATAGCCTGCATCTCTTTGAATGTTTCACAAACTAGGCCGTAACGAGCTGGCTCTTGAGCCTCATAAATGTTCTGCTTNTTTTCTTCGTCAGTATGCGCAAAACCGTGGACTGCGTAGCCATCCAACCCTGCTTGCTTAAAATAAGGTAATGCTTTTTGATACCAAAGCTCATAAAGTTCAGCTAGTTTACTGCTAACGTATAATTTTTCTGATTCAATTAGTGTCTTACATTGCTCAAAATACCTGTAGTACGTTTCGGTACATTCTGGCTCATCCGCTAGCGGGCTTTCGTTCATAAAACGGAAAAACTTCTGATTAAGTAGAAGTAATTCGGTATACACCTTGACCTTGCGCTCAAAGTTCATTTCATAGGTAGACTTTGATATTTGGTGGTAATGATCTCGCTTTTGAAGCTCAACTTCTAACTCTCGCTCCATGCTCTTTAAGTTTGCAAGATTTGAGTCTTTAAGCTGCTGTAGTTCTTTGTCCATTCGCAGCTTTTCTTGGTTCAGAATGCGTTTTGACCAGAGACTACCAAGCCAACTAGACAAACCTATTACTACAACACTCGCACCACCAAGAACACTAACGATGTTCTCTATAACTAATTGACTCATTTGCATAAAACTACCGTAAATTTGAAAGTATGGAGATTCACATAACGCCCTCTTGAACAGTTTGTTAGGCAATCTTTCAATGAAAGATATCTTTTACGACGAACTCGTAAAATTTAACGCCTTTGTCGTTTATAAATGCTCCACCTAAGTCGCCTGTGTACGCTCCCCCAGATGGTAACCGTAACAGACCAGACATTGCCAATGACTGAAAGTCAATTTCAGCGCCTTCAGCCCAAACAGTTTGCCTTTCTTCTTCTGAAGAAGCCGCATCCATACGTGTCTTGTAATCGTAAAACTCTTTAAGTGTTTCTAAACCTTCAAATGGATGGATTTGCTCAATACTAAACAATAGCGAGTTATACTCACGGGCGGTAAATCTATTGAACTTAAAAGTTTCAATAAACAACTTTCCTAATAACTTCGCTTTCATTTCGTTGTGGTAACGATCAATATAAACCATCGTATTTTCAATTATTTCATCAGTTACCGATGAAACATCCACTGCATCGCCAAGTAAAGCCATATCATTTTCAGTGAAGCTTTCAAGGTTCACTTGCCCAATGAAACTTGAGAACTTCTTCATAAAAGCGGCACTTTGAATGGAATTTTTTACGCTGAGTGAAGTACAAACCCATTTAATAATTGGAATCTCTCTGAAAAGCTCTTGGTCTTTTGCAACAGTTTCAAGAACATTGTCGAGACTCATTTCAGATATATCAGCCCAAAATTCTTTCGTGTCGTTTGATACTAACCGTGAAACAAGACTGNTATTTTTCTTATTACTCATAACTTACCCTATCGCCTATCGCCTATCGCCGCATTAAGGTGTGAGTAACGCGACCGCGAAACCCAACCATACCATCGCAAACACTGAACTCAACGATGGAATGAAAAATGCCAAGTGTTGGGAATCACACTTAAATACTTTATTAAGTGATTGTTTACATGCGTGATACTCTACATTGCCCAGCTAATGTTGTTCCATTATGGTTCCATCTAGGCTGTATTTTTTGTATGAGTTCATCCTCTACATAATGCCTTAACGAAGCTGGATTAATTTCAACAAATGATATGTAAATGTCATATCCCTTTGCGACAAGAGATCGTAATTCATCAAATTTTGAACCAGTAGACTTTCCTGACTTAGTATCTTTGTTTCTCCATACTAAATGTGACCTAACTCTTTGCCTACTTCCATTACCTGCTGTTTGGCCGATATACATAACCTCGAGATTAGGCTTCTGTTTACTCTGAGAAAATACAGCGTAAACACCTGCTCTTTGACTTATTTCATCAAGAATATCTTGGTTGAGCAGATCTATTTTTTTATAGTTTTGTTCCCAAGTCTCTAAAGAACATGTACGACTTCTCAGCTCACTTGGATAAGTAAATTTTTTATGCTTTGTACGCAAAGCTGACCTAGCTTCAGTTAACAAAGACTTTAAGGGTGTCATATCTGACACTTGAACTTGATTAAACATCGACACTCCAATCACTTAACGCCTTGCTAAGGTGCGGCTAACTGCTACGAAACCTAAGAAAGCCACCGTAATCACTAAACTCAACCGAACCAAAAATGCCAAAGGTTAGCCGTCACTCTTAAGCAATTTGTTAAGTTCCGATACCGTAGCAGTCATAACCTACAATTTTGAACAACGGTTGAAAATCTAGTGTGTTGTTATCATCAACCGCTTTCCATGACTTCTGCACTTCTTCTGGGTTCAACCCACCAACGGTGAAAGCATTTGTCACAATTTCTCCAGTGTGTTCATCATGGAGACCGTTCAGTTCTTCAATAGGTAAATGCCCAAGGTATAGATTTTGTTGAACAAGTAACTGCACTGTCAGTTTAACGTTCACCTTATCGCCATAACCATTATCAATAAATACTTTTTCTTCGCCGAAAATAGATAGCGGTTCATGCTGCCCAGGTTCACTAGGAAGTAGCCCTTCATCCCATTTTCTTTGAGCAGTCTCAATGGCACTACCTAATATAGTTCCTTCTTCATTTGCAACACTCAATTTATAGAATTCTTGAGGAATCATTAGCGGCTTTGGATCGGAGGAACTAATTCCGAAGGACATATATGAGTTTCTGAAATCACAGATAACAGGAGCTGTTATACTAGCTTTCCATTTATGATTTCCAGTAGAAACTGGCCTATATAAATCAATTTGTAATTTCTTTGCTCTCTTTAATGCAGATTTAGTAAAGCCAGATGGACAAACTAGAGCTCCCTTTTGGGCTTTAACATCTTGAACCAGACCATGGAACTCTTCTACACCTTTAACATCAACCGGCTTTGCGTAGTCCTTGCAATCAATGACAATTCGCATTGTATATTGCCCAATACTTTGTTCGACAAGCACATCAATTTGTCGTTTTGTTTCACTTTCAACGCCCTCAAGCATGACGTTGTGTTTTACGATAGCATCTGGAGCTAGTTGTTTCTGTATCATGACAACTAAGTTTTCCAGTGCTTTCCAATCTGGGATGTTATCTATATCCACACTAACTATTCCTTAACGTGTAATTTAAATAGGAACTTAACGCCACATTAAGGTGTGAGCGACGCTTGGCTACACTTGAGCGAAGCGAAACTGCCAAGCGTTACGAATCACTCTTAAATGCCTTGTTATAGGGCTATGCTACTGTCCCACTGGTCATAATGAGTCAACTCTCTGAAGCTGTCTGATGGATATTCGTGGACAGCGATTATCTGCTCAGCTGGAATATTCAATGTACTATAACCTTCCAGTTCACAGCCATCGTCAGCTATATAGCCTTTGCTGGATAAGTAAACGCGTACCATTTGCGAGTATGGATAGTAGTGTTCATTTAAGCTCTCAATACTCACTTTAGCTTCAATAACACAAGGAACACCAATACTTTTAAGTACGCGACCAGTAACTTCTAGCCCTTCATGATTTACATATAATGCCTCTCCGCCCCAAGACCTAAAGAAACGGTGGATACCATAACTGTCTCGGTAAGGTTTAAAAAAGCAAAACCACAGCATTCTTGCCCTATTT
Organism: Vibrio makurazakiensis; assembly: GCF_050337375.1. Taxonomy (NCBI): domain Bacteria; kingdom Pseudomonadati; phylum Pseudomonadota; class Gammaproteobacteria; order Vibrionales; family Vibrionaceae; genus Vibrio; species Vibrio makurazakiensis. The sequence goes on from NZ_JAKJSW010000007.1 coordinate 5,634, forward strand.
GAATCATTTGCTTGATTACGTTCAACTAGCGCACTTGCTACAGTACCTGAAATTACACCTGCTAATTTCAGCTGTTCAATACGTTTAGTCAGCGACTCTAAATCTTGGAGTATCATGCCATTCAGCCTGATTTCTTCAATTTCATCTTTCGTCAACTTTGTACAATGATACCCTATAAGGTGGAATGGCTTTAACACCCGACGAAAATCATAGACAGCTTTATCGTATTCTTGAGGAGGAACTCTATTCTCATCAGAAGTTTCCCAGCCAAGAAAACTAGAATGACTTTTATCCAGATACTCTACGATTTCAGCAGGCCAAGTTGCCATATCTTCAATAACTATGGACATGGATTTCTCCCTTTTGATGATGAAACTGTTAAGCCCTATAACGCCGCATTAAGGTGTGAGCAACGCTACCACGAAACTTAAAAACACAAAACCCAACGATGGAATGAAAAATGCCAAGCGTTGGGAATCACTCTTAAATGCTTTGTTATGTGTTAATTTTCAAACGCTTTCTTTACATTAGCATTCATCTCAAGAGCTTGTTTCAGGACGATAATTGAATTATTTAGAAGTTCTTCACTACGTTGAGGGGCAAACCAGTTACCATTAAACTTTCCACCGTGAAATAGGTTATTTCTTACTCGGCGCACATACAACAAAAGCAAATCTGTATCATTGACTTTTGTTGGTGAGGAATCAGACCATGTAATATTCCCTTGTTCAATCACCTGCTTCTTTGGTGGATTAGCTAGAATATACTGTTTTGCGGCATCGAGTGCTTCATCTTGTAAAGCTTGAAACTTTACATGGATATCTTGAGCAAATGTTGTCCAGTTTGGATTTGCACTACCCTCGCCTTTATGAAAAGAGGCAGCTTTCAACGAATACTCAAACCTTGAGAATAATTTAAAAAACTCAAACGATAAAATATCTAATTTGTTCATCATACTTCCTATTTTGGCTAACACATAACGCCCTGTTAAGGTGTGAGCAACGTAATACCGATGCTGCCGCACACCACCTTAAACACTAAAATCAACGCATAGTAAAAATGCCACGCGTTGCGAATCACTCTTAAACAGTTTGTTATAAAGCTTTGTTGAGTTTATCGATTATCTTTTGTGGGTACTCAAGCGTAGCTTTATCTACCCCAAGGAATTCTAAACTGTCTCGAATAGAAAGAGCTGCCAAGTTTATTGCTTGTTCGAAAAATTGAAGTAACTTTTCATCATCGTAGGCTGAACCTAATAAAACTTGGGAATCTTTCGAGTTACTCTCGATTAAAGCACCTACATTGCCGTGTGCGTACATTGACAAAATCGAATAGTAGCCATTATACAATTCAACTAAATCAGCTTTTTTGAAGCGATCCCACACGGAGAGCTTTTTACCTAACTTTTTGTATTCTTCCGCTTTATCACTTTCAATATGTTTTTGAAGCTCGTAAAGCCGTTGGTATTGAGCTTTTGTCATAGCCTCAGGATGACTTTTGTCTTTAATGCAACATTGGAGATCAGCGAAAGTTTCTAATGCAGAGCGTAAAACTATAGGGACTGATGAAATTCGATGATTATTTAAAAGAACTACAGCATCTAAGCATAGTTCCGTAACCCTAATTGCTAATGCAATGATGTACTTTTCCTGTAGATTGTCGTGAACTAATGATGCGAATTTCTCATCTCGAAATTGCAATAGTCCAACCCAATCATCTACTTTATTTGAACTCATTATCTACCTTGCTTTATAACGCCGCATTAAGGTGTGAGCGGCGCTTGGCTACACTTGAGCGAAGCGAAACTGCCAAGCGTTGCGAATCACTCTTAAATGCTTTGTTATGTGCGTGCTAATTCTACGCTCGTAATCTCAGTGCCTATTGGTAGGTCTTTGATTTGCGAGTAAATTGCGCCAGTTGCTTCTAACTTGCTTAGAAAAGGCAACATCTGCAAATTTCCTACACTTAACTCGCCTCCTAAGCAGGGAGGAATTATGAAGTCATAGCACTCATTTTCGGAAAGCATAAATCCTTTATCACGAGCACCTGTCACTAGGCTAACCATTAGAAATTGCTCCTGCCCTTGCTTCGTATTTAATATCGATTGAAGTTCGATTTTATCTGCAGCGATAACAGTTAATGTTCCCTCTAACATATCGAAGAAATATATGCCTTCATTAGATTCAAAGAACATATCTCCAAATAAATYTGCAACAAGGAATGTTTTCTCTGAAAAATCTAGCCAATTCCAAGTAGCTAAGCCTTTGCAAATATCACTTGTATCGGGTGTCAATAAAAGCATAAATTCCTCTCTAAGCACATAACAGCTATTAGACTGAATAATTCTGCATTTAAATACAGAAACTTTCTATATAGTATACTTGTTGTCGAGCATTGTATTGGTTTAACTTTTACGATACAGTGCTTTATGAGTTTGTTCAAAAAGCACCGGAACGTGAAGTGCAGAAAGTTGAGGGTAAAATATAGAAATGCGAAGAAACAAGGTTTTCTATCGTATTCGAGCAATCATAACAAAGGTAGCGTTGATGATATGACTATTTAGCACAAGAAAAGCTGGTCACTTCTCGTACGAACCGATCTTTGCGCTTTCTTCAATTTGTTTGTATAAGCCGTTATCACGGAGTTTCTGTAACCCTTGGTTAAACGCTGAAATTAACTCTTCAGCACGTGATGATTTTTTTGAAATGATTAATGAGTAAGACCTAACATTGATTGGTTTCGGATGCATGAATAATTGCTGTTCTGCATTTAACTTATCAATGAAGTTTGTAGCTACTTCTGGATAGTCGAAAATGATATCGAGTCTCCCGGACAACAGTTTTTGATAGTTTCCAATCTGATTGTCGATACGCTGTATATTGATTACACCGGACTCTTCCAAATCTGAAATACCATAGTCATAACCTAGGACACCTCCAATCTTTAACCCTTGTAGATCTGACGGATCATCCCAGATTATTTTCTTGTCTTTTCTATAAAATATCGCGGTTGGGACCGTCAAGATAACTTCAGAAAATAGCGCTGCGTCCTGGCGTTCATCAGTCYTCGCGTAAGAAAAAGATCCATCGACTTCTCCATTACGAACTTTTTCAAACCCCCGAGCCCATGGGAAGTATATTAGTTCTACATCGTACCCCTCAACTTTAAAGGACTCAGTCACAATATGAGCGACATACCCTCCCTTCCTTAAAGCTTGTGATTGATACGGGTACCACTCTCCTGAAACCAAACGAACGATTTCTTTTGCACTAGTGGCCGAAGAAGCTAATGACATGAATAACAGTATGACCACTACTTTCATTTAAACACTCCAAACAAAACCCTATTATCAGCTTAGCAGCTCAACAGAATCTCAGGGTTCCACCCAACACTAGTATTAAATAAAATCACATTAATGGTATTAATTAATCCTACTTATTGGCTCGGTTAATCTCGCAAGCTTTTCAAATGTATTGATTTCGAGGTCGGGTTGAATACACATGTAGTTATAGTATTCGCGCAATCGCTCTTGCGATCTTTAGTAGGTGCTTTGACGTCTTTATTTCAAGTTCGGATTGGATGCTGAGTAAAGCTATTCCGGCCAAAATTTGTTGTGCTAAAACTAACTGCCCTGTGGGTAATTCCAGTTTGTTATAGTGAACTTTGAACTGTTTCCAATCGTCACTAACTCCAAGCTCCCTACCTTTGGCCATCCTCATAAACCTCTTACATTCTGGCGGAATAGGTTTTCCATCATCCCAACTAGTGACTGTCCTCACAGTTTTGAAACACAATTTAGCGACCTCTTCCTTGGTCATTTGGCATTCCATTGCGCGAAAAATATAGTTTTTACTCATTTCGCGATACTTCATTGTTAAAACCTCTATATAGAAGAGATTTTAAATTCACATTATCAGAATAATAATTCAACACAACACAACTAGAGATAATACGCACTGTAAGTTACTTATTTAACAATTGGAAAGATTTGCTAAAACATTGATAAAGCGTTTCATAAGCCTTTGATAAATCATCTGCTTTTTTACCGTTTAGAACTGTTTATGGTTAGTTCAAATGATGTATACACCCTCGTCAAAAGATTACACTTTAACTACCTAACTCGACTTGTTCAGAAACCGTCGAGCATTGAGAGCCTGACTTAAACGATTTGATGCGAAGCCATTATTTGCTCCAATTTCCCATTGTCTTCGTCAGAAAAAGTAACGTAACCGATCGGAACATCAGTGTCTAAGCTGCTAATAATATACCGCGCACTTTTCAGACCAAAACCACCACATAGCTCGATTAGTTGGATTCCGTTCTCAATCATCCTTTTAGCAACAAGAATTGCGTCTTCATCATTACTGACACCAACAACTTGAGTTGAAAAACTTGATGTATTCAAAGCGGTAGAATCACTATTAAAATTGTAATTATCTGCTTTTACAATAAATCCATACTGCTTAATCATGTTTTGTCCTTAAGTCTAGATACTCCGCTGGCGCATAACGTCGTGGTAAGTAGTGAGCAACGCCTAACACCCTACTACCTAAACCATTGTGATATAGACACTTAGGCTGAAGTAAGCTGAAAACACCAAGCGTTGGGAGTCCGTCTTAAATGCTTTACTATATTTATGTTTTCGTTACACGAATTTCGAACATACTAGCATAAAAGCAAAGGCTTAACTTTGAACGCATGGGCTTTTGACATGTATTCTGTAGTAACCAATGAGACTGCTTATAACRAACAAAACATCGATTAAAACCGCAACTGGTGAGCCAACGATTATATCATGTACGCCCCACACTCCTGTCCCTAGAACCATCAACCAACGCATTAGCTTGTCATTGTTACTAAACGAAGCTTTTGTATGCAATAGCGACGCGATGCAGCTTAGAATACTCGTTAAACCACTGAAAGTCGCAACAGTCCCTAACAATGTAATGAAATAGAAGAACCACTTTATTTTAGGGTTTGAGACAACAATACCAGCCAAATATCGGCATGCTCCTATTACCAGCAAACACGCAGCCGTCCACTCATCAAGTAGCACGAAATGGGCTGCAATCAATAATGCCGATATACATAAAGCAGACAAAAGTAGAGTTCGATTTTTAAACTGAAACGATGCGATATCAAATAGCGCAGCTACACCGACCAATATTTGGGAGGCGACAAAAAGGGACATAACCCCTCCAATAATAACCAAGTAATATAGAAAAAGTCCTAGCACCTCAAAGCTTTGAGGCACTGAACAATATGATTCAGGTTATAAATTGCAGGGGAGGTATATCGCGACTGCGTGAGTCTGAAGAAGTTGAGAATGACAGATAGAGGGAATTTGAATGTTAAATAGAATCATGTTGTATTCCTCCTGTCAGGTAGCTAATAGTAAACGCGAGTTTACAGTAAAATGTCGAAGAATAAAGGTGATGTCACGCTTCGTTACCACTTAGCATAACTCTTTGTGTTTTTTATGGGTTATAACAATGAAAAAATGAAATATAACAACTAATTAACGGGCAAAAATGCAATGCCATCTAACTTAAAACCTGTGTTCTAAACTCTGAGATAATTTTTAAAGGTATGGACCTACTACTGACATACAGTGCTGAACAGTGCTTTCTTTTTCACCGACTGGCGCAACATAATGAATTGCTGATTCAGCATCTGCCCTACTCGACAACTTACTAATAACCCACGCAGCCAAGTACTTTGATGACAAACAACCACCTGCAGTCACAAGATTGCCTTCAGCATAAAAGGGCTGCTCTAAAACAGTCACTCCTGATTCGACAACCCAAGGTTTCGTTGTCAAATCAGTACAAGCTGGTATTTGATGCAGTAAACCAAGCACTGACATGNTCAACGTACCTGAACATTGTCCACCTATTAACTGAATTTCAGGGTTTAGCTTTAGCCTTGAAAGTATATCTCTGTCTTGAGCAATATCGCGCGTTAGTACACCGCTACCAAACAATACAACGTTAGCTTGATTCGCATTGTTGAGATTGGATTGTAACTCCGTTCATTGAAGTCACGTACTGAGATGGACTCGTTATTTGCACATTCCAACCAGCGTCTTTCATTCGGTTCAAAATTCCCGCTGCTATAAATGAGTCAAGTTAATTAAATCCGTCAAAAGTTAGCACAGCAATATCCATATTTTCTCCTATTTACCTAACGCCTAATTAAAGTGTGATGTGCGCTTCCACTACATTAAATCTGAACAACGTAATCACTAAATTTAACGCAAACCAAAAATGTCAGGTGTGCTGAATCACTCTTAAATTATTTGTTATACGATCACTTTTCGCCCATACTCCAACTCACTTTCGCCTGGCACCTCAAACTTGGGTTCCATAAAGTTGAACATCACCTCTGTAACTTCAAATGAGTAAACTTTTGGGTCTTTCTCTGCATTTCGTTTTTCTACTCGCTGCCTGCGAGTTTCCGTTGGGGAATCGAGATAATGAATCTCAGCTTTGATATTTAGAACGTCAGCATTGCTCACAAAAATGTCTCGCTGAGCTTTGGTTGTAAATCCTAAGTCGAGAACAACATTTCCGCCTAGCGCTAAAATTTGTTCGCTAACTTCCCAAACTTGCTCATAACACCGACTTACACGTTCCATCATCCACGAGAAATCCAGAGACACCATATCCTTAGAAAATAGTGTCTGCATCCACGGGTCTATAGAGAACTTAACAGCTCCAATTTCGTCACAAACAGACATGGAATATGTCGTCTTACCTGCCCCTGTTGGCCCACAAACCAGAATTAGCCTAGCCATTTTCCAAAATCCTTTTCGTTTGTTCCTGAGAGGTGCATAACACTGCGTTGAGTAGTG
>NZ_JAKJSW010000008.1:0-14444 GCF_050337375.1 Vibrio makurazakiensis
CTCACTGTCTGTTTCCGTATCAGAAGCACTTAACGTCCCAGCAACTTCGTTGATAAAGTCTTCTTTAACCTGCCCAGAGGCAGATCCCGTAATTACTGGCGCGTCATCTGTACCTTGGATATTGAGTGAAATAAGCTGGCTGACAGTGCCACCATTTTGATCATCAATGAACNCCGTAAACGTATCACTGACCACTTCATCTTTGAGTAACACGCCTTCTGCAAGATCAAGTTGATAACTCCAAGCTCCGCTCGTGGCATCTACACTAATTTCACCAAAATTGCCGACCAGAGTTTGTACACCTCCAGTTAACGAAAATAAATGGGCGTCTGAGGCATCTACATCAACAACAGTAATTTCGCCTGATGCTGATGTCGTTAGGCTATCTGCATTAATATCACCCGATNCAACACTACTTCCCAACTCTACATTTGGCAGATCATTAGTTCCTGTTACTTCGAACTCAACGGTGATTAAATCGGACTCTTGTTGATCATCAGATACTTCAACGATGTAACTAAGTTGTAAGGTTTCTCCATACGCTAATGAATCTATGCCGGCATGGTTACTATCAAGCTCAAACTCCCATTCGCCCGTTGTCGAATCAACGGTGAGTTCTCCTCTCGCATCACTTTCTGTCACTGTCCATTTGTGTTCATCAGTCGAGTCAGGATCACCGCTATCAAATGTTCCTGAGATTGGTGTTGGATCGCCTTCAATCACGGGTAAAGTCGCGACTGCCACAATTTGTGGAGCGTCGTTAGTCCCGTTAATGGTGATATTAACGAATAAGATATTAGACAAGTCGCCGCTATTATCTTCAGCTTGCACTTGAATGGTATCAACGAGTGTTTCACCGATAGCTAATGCGTTAACTGCCATTGCAGTATCGTNAACTAGATATGTCCACTCCCCATTCYGGTTAACAACTAAATCACCGTATAAACCGTTGTGCCCCACCACTGAATATGTGACAGCGTCACCACCATCCGTTTCTGATGCGACTAATTGACCGCTGGCATTGCTACCCGGAGCCTCATCAACAACCCCATGAGCATCACCCGACAGCACAGGCGCGTCGTTAGTACCGGTGACAGAGACAGTAATCACTTGGCTGACTTCCTCACCTAAATCATCCGTTGCAAACACGACAAAACTTTCGGTTACTTCCTCTCCTTCTGCCAACGCTTGTAGATGAGGCTGGTCGTTATAGATAGTGTAACTCCACTCCCCGAAAGCATCGATGATGAATAATCCATATGTACCATTAAGACTTTTTGCGCCAAACGTAACGGTATCCCCATTATCAACATCATTGCCGACCAGCTCGAGCGTGTTTGTTAGTTGGTTATCCTCACTAAAGCTCGCTGATACATCGCCAGAAATAGTGGGAGATTCATTAACACCATTGATTGTTACAACGACATCCTTTTCTGATTCTAAGCCGTACAAATCACTCACTTTTACGGTAAAGGTTTCTTGCAATGGTGAAGAGTCTCGGCCATTAAGTTCTATCAAGGCTGCCAAGTTTTCATCAAGATCGTATGACCAAGTTCCGTGACTGTCTAAACTGAATGTTCCATAGTCTCCAGATTGAGATACGGCAGTCCATGTGTGGCTATCGTTATTATCAATATCTCCCGGAGAAAGTGCTCCGCTTATAGTCGAGGTATTGTTTGCATTGGTATTAGCGGTCAGTACCCCAGTAATGTCCGGCGCATCCTCATCGCCTGAAACATTAACTTCAATTTCTAAAAGTTGAGGTTCACCGTTATTGTCGACTACGGTTTTACCATTTTCGTCGACAACGTATAGCGTAAAGACATCTTGTACTTGTTCATTTTTTTGTAGTGACTGTACGGCATTACTGTCGTTATCTAAGGTGTATGTCCAAGTGCCATCCGCCGCGACCGCGATATATCCGTATTGGCCGAAGCCATCTACAAGAGTCCATGTAACGGTAGAACCAAGCCCAACAGGAATTGCCAGCGTACCACTGCTTGTTATAACGCCATCAGAAGCCATATCCTGAACATCCACATCTTCTTGAACAGATATGGTTTCAATCACCGAATTTGAAATTTCAACGTCTTCTGCCGCACCTTTCACGAGTATTTCGATTGTTCGAGTATCAGTCACTAACCCGTCAGATACCTCAACTTCAAAAGTTTCCGTGACACTTTGTCCTTGAGTCAGTTCATTAACTGCTGCGTTGTCTGACAAGGTATAAACCCATGCACCACTATCTGTATCTATGGTTATTTCGCCATAAACCCCTTGTTTTGAATTGGCAAACGGATCCGGTGAACCCTGAGTATTAATACTCCATGTATGAACGTCACTATTGTCAGCGTCATTAACACCAAGAACCCCTGAAGTTTGTGGTGCTACGCTATCTGCCACTTCTCCAACTTGAACGACCGAATCTAAGGCTGGCCCTGTAAGCTGACTGTCGGTGAAAGTGATCACAGGTTCATCATTAGTACCCATAATGGTCACTTCCATAACGTAATAGCCTTGGTTCGTTTCAATCTGCCAAGTTTCTATAACGCTTTCTCCATCAGCCAAGCTTTGAACAAGCTCTGAGTCGTTATCGAGTGTATATTGCCATTGTCGTCCCGCGACACCACTTTGCCCTGAACCATCAATGAGGGAACCAAATACTCCGCCAGATACCGGCGTCACAGAAGTAATGTTATTGTTACCCGATAAAACAGGTACCATCCCATCAACTTGGATGAGTGTGTCTTCTGTAACACTTGTGTTCAACGTGTCTAACGGTCCTGCACCTCCACCCACGCCACCACTTTCGTTTTGTCCAAGAACATCGATGTTGATTTCATGCCACGTCGACGTTCCTCCATCATTATCAGTTGCTGACACATAGAAAGTTTCCTGACCAATTTCACCCGCAATTAAATCTTGAGTATCTTGATCACTAGCGTCTAGTACATAGATCCATTCACCATTATTGCTTAACGTTAATACCCCATATGTCCCTAACCCATAATCCGCACTGCCAAACATACTTCCGTCTTCAATGGCCCAACTGACAACAGAGCTATCTTTATCGACATCGCTGGTAAGTAACTGTCCATCAGTTCGTCCATAACTACCCGAAGCGAAGGTATGTCCATCTTCAATGACCATTCCATAATCATCTCCATGAATCACTGGAATATCATTTATGCCTTGAACATTAATAGTCACATCTTGAGTAATCACACCGTAGAAGTCATCCACAGCAACGACGGTAAAGGTTTCTGTAGCCACTTCCTCACGCTTCATCGATTCCAGTAAGTCTTCATGGGCTGTAAATATCCAGCTACCACTATCATCAACGGCTAATTGGCCTAAATTCCCCACGTAATCTCCAGCAACAAAGCTTGGCGTGTCTAAATTATCAATATCAGACAAGACCATATTACCGTTGATCGTTGGGCTAGCTTGGTTCTCAACAAAAGTGCCGACCACGTCACCGCTTACGACTGGAAGATCATTAGAACCTTTGATGGTGATGACTACATCACGGCTATCAGTTGCGCCTTGACTATCTTCAACTTGAACACTAAAAGTTTCCGTTAATGTCTGATTTGGGTTTAACTTTTGAATATCTTCAAGCTGATTATCTAAGTGGTATATCCAGGCTCCTGTCGATGTCATAACAAAGCTGCCATAGTCTCCGACTAAACTATTTGGCGTCCAATTATGGTGATCGTCAGCGTCCGGGTCTCCATCATCGAGTTGACCAGTAAAACTGTTAACATCTTCTACTATCGTTTTCGTTACGTCGCCCTGAATTCTTGGAGAGTCATTATTCCCTTCAATACTGAGTTCAAACTCTTTTATCGATACTTTACCGAAAGCATCGACCACCTTGATTTGTACCGTATCTGTCAGGTTATCGCCTTCATCTAGCGTATTAACCTCAGACATACTGTTATTCAGCGCATACGTCCATTCACCGTTCTCGTTTACAGAAAAGTCACCGTAACTTGCCTGCATCACTACTGACCATGTTGCAGTGTCGCCGATATCAGGATCGCCAGAGCCAAACGTTCCTGAAATTTGATTTTGAAGGTCATCTTCAATAATGGTTGGGGTATCTCCGAGAACGATGTCGGGATCCGTATTGACCCCAGCTACCGAAATATCAATGGTGATCGTTTCTTCTAATCCATTGATGTCTGTCACTTTGATATCGAATGAATCGACTTCAGTCACCCCTGGCGGTATCGACTGTGTACTCCAACGTGTACTGTCGAGTTGATACGACCACATCCCCTCATCATTGACGCTTAATGTTCCATATTGCCCATCACTCAATCCTGCCTCGTTTTCATCGATAACTTCCCATGTATGGGTGTCGTTGGTGTCAGTATCGATAGCAAGCAGAGTGCCCGTCACTGTGCTTTTCTCAGGCGTCGCTTCAATGACACTTCCCGTTGTTGCACCAGTGATTGTAGGGGCGTCGTTTTGTCCCCAAATAGTAATGCTGATAGTTTCTGTGTGAGACAGATTATTAGATTGATTGGTGTCGTTACTGTCGTCAGTCACTTTAACAATAAAGGTCTCTGAAAGACTTTCTAATGGGAGTAACGCCTGAACCGTAGAGTGACTGTTTGAAAGGGTGTAAGTCCATTTTCCGTTTACATCAATGTCAATTGAACCGTACTGACCTTGGGTGGTTTGCAGCGACCACTGATGAGTGTCTAAGCCATCAACATCATTATGATTTAGCTGACCATTGGCAGTAATTACCAAATCACTGTCTTCCGTCACACTACCTATGATTACGCCATCAATTTCTGGCGCATCATTTCGACCTTTAACTGTCACTACGACTTTTTGCGTATCGACTTGGTTATGTTTATCGGTCACTTGTACCCAGAACTCTTCAGTTACTGTTTGGTTCAACGATAAAGCTTGAGTACTGTTTGCCTGTTGAGTCGTTGTATCTAAAGTGTATGTCCAAACTCCCGTCGAACTTAATGACAGTGAACCAAACACTCCGACAGAGTCACCAAGGATCTCCCATGTGTGTGACTCATTTACATCAGGGTCTCCAGTTACCAAAGTACCACTACGAGATTTGTTGCTTGAATCTTCGTGAATGGTCCGAGTCGAACGACCTGAAATCGATGGCGCATCATTCTGCCCCAAGATATCTATATCGATGTCATAAGTATCGGTGCCGCCATTTCCATCACTAACCACAGCAACAAAAGTCTGCTCATAGTACAGCTCACCCTGCTCAAAGGCTTGAACTGCCGCGGTGTCTACTGTGTATTCCCACTCACCATTTTGGTTAATAACAAGTGAGCCATAGTTTCCTTGTCCATTGCCTTGAATAGACCAAGTATGCTGATCCGAGATATCAACATCTGCAACACTAAGAACACCATCAGTCATCAATACTGAATCTTCAACTGTATGAGCACTATTATCACCGGAAATCACCGGAGCATCATTGGTTCCGAGAACCTCAATGACTATCTCCTGCTGTGCCGTTCCACCAAGCCCATCATCCACTCTAGCGATAAATATTTCTTCTACAGATTCCCCTGCTCCCAGTTCTTGGGCTGCTTGGTTATCCAACACATATTTCCAGTTGCCTGACTGATCGATTGAAAGCTCACCATAGGTCGAATTAGTTTCACCAAGTAAGCTCCAGGTATGAGATGCATTATTATCAATATCAAAAGCGGTTAGAGTACCCGTTGCTTCTAAAGCGTCCTCTTCTTTAACCGTATCTGAAACTTTACCCGAAAGGCTTGGTGCGTCATTCGTTCCTGTTATCGTTACCTCAATGGTATGTTCTGTCCCATCAAGCGATTCAACAACAAAGCTTTCTAGTTTGGTTTCACCTTCTCCCAGATACTGAACCAGATTGTTGTCTACCTGATATGTCCAATCACCATTGGCATCAATTTCCAAAGATCCAAGAGCACCAACACTTGCTGTAATAGAGTCCGTCTTAAATGAAGATTGGTTTTGATCAGCATCCACCACTCGTAGTGATCCCGTTTCTTCTAATGTTACCAAAGACTCATCTTCAACAAGCTCACCTATGGCATCACCGCTAATAACAGCTGTATCATTAACACCTGTTATTGTGACTTCAATGGTATGGGTTGTTCCATCAAGACTCGCTACTGTAAAACGTTCTAATTTTGTTTCTGCGTGGCCTAAATACTGTACTTTGCTGTTATCAACTTGATAATCCCAGTAGCCATTTCCATCAATAACTAGCGTCCCTAATACTCCATTTTCAGCAACCACACTATCGATATTGAAAAGCGATTCACCCTGGTCTTCATCTGTAACTACTAAACGACCAGAATCGGTTAATGTTGTTAGGTGCTCATCCTCAAGTACCGCGCCTTGTGAATCACCACTGATTACAGGCACGCCGTTTACACCAGTTATCGTGATGGTAACTGTACTCTCGGTTCCGTCTACACTAGTCAAGGTAAACAGCTCTGTTTTCGTTTCGCCCTCTCCTAAATATTGAACAGCTGAATCCAATACCTCATATTGCCAAGCACCCTCTTTATCGATGGTAAGCGAACCTAAAACACCGTCTGACGCCACCACACTGTCGACGTCAAATTCCGACTCACCTTGATCAACATCTGTCGCGACGAGCACTCCCACTTCTGTTAGTGTTGCGCCTCCACTGCCTTCAACAACGTCGCCAATGGCTTCACCAGAAATCACCGCTGAATTGTTGATTCCAGTAATAGTGATATCAATACTGTGCTCTGTACCATCAATAGTTGAAACGGTGAATGATTCTAACTTAGTATCGCCTTCACCAAGATACTGAACGGATTGATTATCGACTCGGTATTCCCACTCACCGAGCGCATTGATGGTGAGCGTACCTAACGCATCCAGCGGTGCTACAACCTTAGAAGGGTCAAATGCAGACTGATTTTGGTCAGCATCTACAGCAGAAAGAAGACCCGTATCTGTTAGTGTTGTGCTTGTTTCAGACTCTATAACAGCACCAATGGCTTCTCCGGTAATTACAGCAGTGTCGTTCACCCCAGTAATGGTTATTTCAATGGTGTGTTGGGTACCATCAATACTTTCTACGATAAAAGTATCTAGCTTAGTTTCACCCTCACCTAAATATTGCACAGTGCCGTTATCAACGGTGTAATCCCATTCACCATTTTCGTTGATGGTGAGTGAGCCTAACGCACCTTCTTCAGCTACGACGCTATCAACATTAAACAGGTTTTGATTTTGGTCGCCATCATTGACTATCAATACACCTGAATTGCTTAGCGTGGTGGCATGTTCGTCTTCTGTTACTTCACCCGCAGCATCACCTGTAATGCTCGCACCATCGTTCACACCCGTGATAGTGATTGTAATGGTGTGCTCTGTTCCATCTAATGAGCTAACAGTAAAGTCTTCAACTTTTGTTTCACCTTCCCCAAGATACTGAACCAGATTGTTGTCGACTTGATACGTCCAATCCCCATTAGCATCAATTTCCAAAGTTCCAAGAGCACCAACATTTGCTGTAATAGAATCAGGATCAAACTCTTCCTCTTCAGTGCCATCAACATCGGATATTCGTAGAGATCCGGTATCAACTAAAACGGCGGAATCATCTTCCACCACACCGCCTGAGTCATCGCCAGAAATGATAGCCGTATCATTGGTACCAATAATTTCAATCGTAATAGACTGGCTTGTTCCGTCGACAGTCTGAACGGTATAAATTTGAGTAATGGTTTCGCCTTCTTGAAGGTACTGAACCAATTCATTATCAAGTTCAAACACCCATAAACCATTCCCATCAATGGTTAACTGCCCTATCGCACTTTCTGGGCTAATCAATGTATTTGGTAAAAACGCTTCTTCATCTTCACCGTCGATATCGGATACATATAATTGTCCGGTGGTAGACAATTTCGGTACCGTATCATCTTCTTTAACTGACCCAGCAGCAGACCCAGTTATATTGGCAACATCATTGGTGCCTGTTATCGTGATCACGATATTATGTTCAGTACCATCGGCAGATTGCACTGTAAACAACTCTTCTTTGGTTTCGCCTTCACCTAAATATTGGATCAGCGCGTTATCTACGACATATTCCCACGCCCCAGATTCATCAATGGACAAGCTCCCTAAATGAGACGCTTCATTGGTTACACTACCTTGCTCAAATACTTGTTCTTGTACTCCATCTACATCAGAAATCGTTAATTGCCCGACCGCATTAACTGTTGGGTTATCACTGTCCTCAGTAACAGAACCAGAATCAACACCTGCGATTACTGCGGCATCGTTAGTACCAATGATGGTTATAGTGACCGTTTTTACTTCACTTTCTAAACCTTCATTGTCGACTGTTAGATAAGTGAACGTAACATCAAGTTCTGAATCAGCTGGTAGGTAATCAAAATCGTCCAGAGTATCAAAGCGATAAGAGCCATCACTTTCTAGCACCACAGCACCTTTCTCTGGTGCCTGAACCAACTCGTAGCGACTTATGGTGCCATCCACATCTGTGGATATTGGTAAATTTGACGTAAGAACTTGGTTCTCTTCAAGGGTAACTTCATCATCAAAAGCTATAGGAGCATCATTAATGGCTTCCAATAAAATTTGTACACTAGCTTGTTGCACGCTGTTACTTCCACCTGAGCCATCATCAACACTGTAACCAAAACTCCCCGCACTAGCTCCGTCTTCACAATCATCTGGGGCGTGGAAACAAACTTCAACCAACTGACTTTGCGTTAAGATCTCACCGATATTAATTGGCGTGCCATCCAAATGACTGACAAACCCTATAAAAGGAAGCTCAGTGACTGTGATAATTAACTCGGTATCATCTAAATCAAAAGGAGGGGTAACATCAATGAGGCTTGCCCCTGACTCTTCTCGATAAGTGCGAATTTCATCCGCTATAACTGGTGGCAGGTTAGTGTTTCTAAATTGCAAATCGTCGAAAAGGGTAAGATCTGGCGTATCCCATTGCTCTGCTCTTGCACTGGTTTCAAACAAAGTCTCTGCTTGCGCTTCTTTCCCGTCACGCTCGATACTTTCAGCCCTGGTCAGCCGACTACCATTGATACCATTAGCGGCAGGAGCCAGCTCTTCGAACAATGTAGGATCCAAGCCTTGTTCCAAAAGAGCTAAAAGAGCTTGTTGATCAACTAGGGGGGCTACTTGATCGTCAGAAGGCTCTATATTGTCGAATCCAATTTGTTCTAGTACGTCGTAATTATCACTAGAGATGAGGATATCGCCGGCAGCTGGCAACTCCCCTTCTTTAAGCAATTTAACATTTCCATTTGTATCAACTGCAATTTGTAATCCATCGGGTAACTGAATCAAGTTATTCATAGTGACTTCCTTTTTAGCTACGACGCCTGAACCTTTACAAAATTGGTTTGAAACAAGGCTTGGTAAGCTAATAAAGCAAGATATGCACCATAAAATTAAGTGTTAATAATCATAATCTTAAATTAAAAATTGTATATGTAGCGAGATTGAGAAGAAGGGTTTCTCAATTTGAGAATCAAAGATAAAGATGGAAGAAAAACGAGGAGTAATGATGAGAACTTGAGAGTAAATAAATGTAGAAAGTCCAACTCTGAATGGAATGTCCATATCCTTAAGGCTAAGTTTCTAACTGTCTTAAGGATGCCTGACTCTTCTTGTTTTGCTATATTAGTAAAAAATATAGGAGAAAAATAATGGACATTGTAAACGTTGGAACAAACGGCCCAGTAATCTTCTTCGGTCTTTTAGCATTTGGCCTTGCGGTCATTTCGAGCCTTGGCTGGGGTATGGTTAAATACTTCGAAGCAAAACAGCGCTAAGCGTGTAGATAAAACAATCTTAAAGGTGTGTTTGGAAAAAAGTGCTGGAACTGTGGATATTGTAAAAAGAGTTTATAACAGGGGATTCAGATAAACTTGGAGCGTGCAGCGGGAATCGAACCCGCATCATCAGCTTGGAAGGCTGAGGTAATAGCCATTATACGATGCACGCACATCGTCTTAACGAGATTGATAATGCCACATCTAACTGAAAACGAAACCTTTTTTTTAGATTTTTAGTCTAAGCGGCTATTTAACCAACATTACGTGCTTTTTTTAGCCGACCACATCACATTAATAGCGTTGTAATGNCACTTTATTCTTTCCTGTCTCTTTTGAGTGATACATCAATTGATCCGCATCGTGCAAGAAAATCACCTCTGGTTGAACTTTATAATAAGCGCAGCCAACACTGACCGTTATCGCTAAAGATAATTCCTCAAACACTATTGGTCGTTTACCTATACCATCACAGATACTTTGTGCCTTATCGAGCGCGACTTGCTTATCCAGCCCGTAGCAGACTATCGCAAACTCCTCTCCTCCAATTCGGGCAAACAAATCTTTATAATCTAGTGAGAGTTTTGCCCGTTCGACGACTTTTTTAATAACTACATCGCCCACATTATGTCCATACGTGTCATTAACTAGCTTAAAGTTATCGATATCAAAGACCATCAACGTCACAGAAGCTAACCCTATATCGATGTTCGACAGCTGGTTCATAAAATGACGACGATTACTGATCCCCGTGAGCTCATCAGTATTTGCCACTCGGTTCAACGTTCGGTTGGCTTTTTCAAGTTCTAAAGTACGCTCTTTAACCGTACTTTTAAGTTGGTATACGTAAAGAGCGATCATTAAGAACAGAACCAACATAGCACTAGGCAATAAGTAAGGCGGGTAAACCGTTTGGATGTGCATCCATTTACTCAAAATCTTCTCACGATCAGACCGAGTTAAACTCGAAAAGCCTTCGTTAACCGTAGCCAATAATTTTTGATTTCCCTCGGCTACTGCAACCTTAATGTCACCAGAGTAAAGAAACATCACAGGAACCATTTTCACTTTAGAACCTGATGAATATAAATAGAAGTTGGCAACTTGAGTGTCTGCTATAAATGCTTTTGTTTCTCCATCCATTGCCGATTCAATCATCAGTGAGTTATTGGGGAAAAGTGCCAAGTTCAAATTGGGAAAGTTTTTCTCGGCGAAATATTGCTCATAGCCACCTTTCACAACACCGACAGTGGCTTTCTCATCACTAGACAGAAAATAGTTCAAATCAGTCCCTACATACTCCTGCACCATAAATAGATGTGTATCAATGGAAAACAGGCTATCACTGTAATCAAAAAACTCTTCTCGTGGAGCTGACCACAAAAGCCCCGCATGTACGTCAGCTTCACCCGTTTTCACGAGTTCAATTGACTCATTCCAATCGGTCAGCCTAAATTCAACATCAACACCAGACTGTTGTGCATAAGCTTTCCAAAAATCGATTAAAATCCCACTTGGCTGGCCGCTTTCATCTATGAACGAAAATGGCTTCCAAGCTTTGGAGTTCGCAACCACAATTTTGTGGTCATCATGAGCCCGACTTACTCCCAGAGAGAGGAGTAATGCAGCTGTTACCATAACCACCGATACTAACTTAATGTTAAACACTACTGCCTCTCAATAGTCTTAGATTCTTTTTCTGGCTGAGGTAAATCCTACTGCCGTTCGCATGAACAAGTTAGCACCCGAATTTAGGCATCCTGTAGTGACTAAATAAGAAATGAGTTCGACACCAATTCAATCCAAGATTTACCTAAATAAACATTTTTGGATAACTAAATTAAAACGGTAGGAAACCTGAAAACCGTTTCAATAATGGCGATTGTTCTAAACACATTTAGCTGCTAGTTCAATGTTGCTCTAACTATTAGTTCACGTCCTACATTATTTTATAAACTAAGGAGTTATCCGCTTTATTAACAAATAGCTTAGTACAAATTACCTATGTGTAAGTTGTAGAATAAGAATCATTCTAAAAATGGTAAAAAAGTCCTATTTTATGAGGGTAAATTACTCGTCAATTGGTTTTAGCTCTGGTACATTTGCGGCACATTTTTGTACTGCGTAATTTGCTATGCCTTCCCAGTTCCGAATCAATAAAATTGTAGAGATTGGCGACACTCTTCATAGAAGTGGCTGTGCTCCCTACAAGCTAGAAAAGTACACACAGCACTACGCTCGCAAGCACGGTGTCGATGTAATGATTCAAGCGACCCCGACTGCTATTAACTATCAATTTCCAGATGACAATAACGCAGTAGTTTTAAAAAGATTAAAACCGGCTTCAATCAATTTGAGCTTGCTGGCAAATACCATTATTAGAATTAACCAACCAAGCAGCGAACCTGTTCCTGAACCTGTAGGCTATTCAAAATTTGTCAATGCTCTTGCAAACATGGGCATTCCGCCAGCGTATTTAATGCTAGTCGGTAGTACCCTTGAAGCAGTTGGATTTTCAGTCATTTTGGGATTGATGGTTTGGTTATGCCAGCAGGTTTGTCACTCTCGTCGTGCTATTGCAGCGGAGTTTATCTCGGCGCTTGTAACTGGCGTTTTCGTTGCGTACCTCGCAAGTACTGGCCTACCTATTCCAGTTTGGGCACTTTGTATTGCCGCCATTGTTCTTTTCGTCCCCGGACTTTCAATAGCCAATGCGCTAGAGTGCTTGGCGTTTAATGATTTAGTATCAGGAACTAGCTTACTTGGGCAAAGTGCCCTCACCTTGATCAAACTCTTCGTCGGCATTGTGATGGGGTTAAACATTGGTGAAGCCATTTGGGGACAAGCCGAATCTATCTCGTATACCAATGAAGTTCCGACATGGATGCACATATCAGGCTTACTCTTAATTTCGACTTCTATCGGGGTGATATTCAATGCACGCCCAATGGATATTTTGCTCGGTTTACCCGTTGCAGTTCTGGGTATGTGGGGGCCATTTTACCTGGGTTTTGATAGCGGATGGGTTGTTGGTACTTGGATAACGACCGTATTGATCACATTATATGGTACGTGGATTGCGAAGCGAATGGACTTAACGGGCTCCATTTACATCGTGCAGGGAATCATCATTTTAGTCCCTGGCAGTCGCGTTCTAGTGAGCGCAAGCCAATCGGTATTTGAGCAGTCTATTTTACCAATCCCTAGTATTGGTTTATCAGCGTTGTTTATGTTTTCGGCTATCGTCGCTGGTCAAATCACTGCCTACTCTATCTATTCACCTAAAGTCGAAAGATAGTGTAATTAAGCGCTATAGATAAATTAAAAACCACGAATAAAAAAGCCCTATTCAAATTCCGCTATTTAAGCAGCTTTTGAATAGGGCTCTTTGCCTCTATGTTTAGCTTTACGTTCAAAACTCCCTTTCCCTTTTTTCGCTTTTACTACTCTAGTTTTAAATAGTTGGCTTGTTACGACCGCTTTCAATGCATTATCTTGAATCTTTCCACGCTGTATATCATGTTCTAGCTGAACTAAAGCCGGTTGATTTTCACTTGCTGTAAGCCGCAAGTCTCGCTTCTTTTTACTCATATCAAATCTCATTTTCTTATTTATAAGCTACTTAATAATAACCCTACGATCTTATTAACTGCCTATTTATTGTAAGTTATTTTAACGCAAATTAATAAAAAACGTCATACCATTGTAACCTCATGATATTTAAGGGTTCAAAACTTTGATGGCCTCCAAATTTATCTAATTTCCCTCGTGACTATTCGTTGACTCTTGGTTGAATTGATTTAGACTCGTTAGCGGCTAGAAGGAAATTTCTTTGTATATAAACATTTCGCTGGATTACTCGTAACCCCGTTGTGTTGTACGCAATAGCAATCAACTTTTCCACGCTATCGGTGCCACAATCGGCGCAATACAACTAAAATATAATTAGGATATTTATCATGTCTAACACAGTTACTGGTACAGTAAAATGGTTTAACGAAACTAAAGGTTTCGGTTTTATTCAACAAGAAAACGGCGCTGACGTATTCGCACACTTCTCTGCAATCACAGGCGACGGTTTCAAAACTCTAGCTGAAGGCCAAAAAGTTGAGTTCACAGTATCTCAAGGTCAAAAAGGCCCACAAGCTGACAGCATCAAAGTACTTTAATTTAGTATTTAAAGCTTTCTAAAAATAGCCAGCATCTGCTGGCTATTTTTTTGTCTGCAGAAAGGCAATTTAGATTAGTACCCCTCAACCTACCCTTTTGGTAAACCTACGAGAATATAAACAATCGCATCTTATAGTCTTGAAAGCGAACTCTAGCTAGTGGTGAATCTCGCTACAAAGCCATCATTACCGTAAAACATAGAAGTCAGGTTGCTCAGCGACTTTCCAAAACTCATAAGAAGAAGGTGAATCCCAAGCTCGCTCTTTTTCTATTGACCAGATGAACGACATCCTCAGCTGCATGCGAGTAAGCAAAGTGTGTGGTATTCAAAGGGAACACTCTAATCAATGGTACTTCAGCACTTGCCCCATTTATGAGCACAACTGACCCAATGATTTTACTCATTTATCTCTTCATGAG
>NZ_JAKJSW010000009.1:0-6080 GCF_050337375.1 Vibrio makurazakiensis
GCCTGAAAGGACGCCATATTTATCATGAACCGCTTTTAGAACAGGTGTTATCGCATTGGTTGTGCAACTTGCAGCTGAGATAATCGTATCTTCAGGCTGAATAACATCTTCGTTTACGCCAAATACGACGTTTTTGATGTCTCCTTTGCCTGGAGCAGTCAGTAGAACCTTGCTTGCCCCCGTACATGCTACGTGTTGGCTAAGGCCTTCTGCATCACGCCATACGCCCGTATTATCAACGATTAATGCGTTATTGATGCCGTAGCTTGTGTAATCAATGTCTTCAGGCTTGTTCGCGTAAATGACTTGAATGTAATTACCATTCACAATGATTGCTTTACGTTCTTCGTCAACGACTATGCTGCCATTGAATTGACCATGTACAGAGTCACGGCGTAGCAAGCTTGCACGCTTTTCCAAGTCGCCTTGTTTGCCACCACGTACCACGATTGCGCGTAAGCGAAGTGGATAGCCAGGGCCACTCTTTTCAATAAGAAGACGAGTGAGTAGGCGACCGATACGACCAAAACCGTAAAGTACGACATCACGAGGCTCTGTCATGGTTTCGCCATTCAAAGCGCCCATTAGGCTTGTTTTTAGGAAGTCGTCTAAGCCATGAGTGTCTTCACGATCTTTCCAAAATTCGTGTGCAATGCGTCCAACATCGATACGGCTAGGAGAAAGCTCCATAGTCGCAAGGTGTTGAATAATTGGCATTGTCTGTTCAGGAGTGAGGGATGATCCAGTGTAGCGTCTTGCGATTCGGTGAGCTTTGATAATATCAATCGTTGTTGCATTAACGAGTGTCTTACCAAAGAGAATAACTTCAACGCCCTTTTGACGGTAAAGTTGACCTAGTACAGGAGAAATGGATTCAGCAATCGTTTGGCTCGTTTGCCAGTCTTGAAGGTGCTTTTCAGGGCTCATCTTAACTCGGGACCTTTTCACGTTAGTTATGCAGCACTTACGAGGTGTAGGGTGGTAAGTGTGCAGTGGGGATTTAATCATCAAGGAATACAGTCTTATACGCTGCTAGCAGCCTTGATATTGGGTGTTTTTAAGTTGTAATTTTTATGTGGCAAGATTGTAATGGCTAAAGGCTTATTCTGCTAGGAAAAATAAAAGCAGTTTAATTCTCTAAATAGTGGGGCTATTTTGGCGTTTTTAGTGTGTTTTGTTAGGCTTTTCACCTATTGACAAATAATAAGGTGGTGGCTTAATTCGTGATGATATCGATCAAATTCAAACCCTTTTTGAAAAAAGGTGTGAATTTGATTTTTAAGTTGTGACTTTGATCTGGTTAAACACTTAAAAGGTAAACGACAAGCCCACAGAATAGATGTTTACGTCTGTTTCGATCTTAGTCTGAGGATTTTGCGGTTGGGTAAAGTGACCGCTGTTCGCTTCTTCTCTTCCTGTTACATGTTGCCATTCAAGGTATGCACTTAAATTCGCAATGATAGAGTACTTAGCACCAATCAGAATTGATTCGTTATCATCTAACTTTCGTCTTTGTCCGTATGTTACGTAGGGTGTCCAGTTGTTGAAAAGGTAATTAACACTCACATACCAATTTGAATGTAACTTATGGGAAAGAACCAGTTCAGACATAATATTTATGTTGTTCCAGAGGTATTGGCCCCCGAAATTTAACATGTTGAGTTGGTCGTGGATTTTTGGACCTCCCTCGATATCCTGCATATAGGCCGTATGGACATATGACATCCGAATTAAACCATTTTCATTACTTAGATCAGCAGAAAACCCGAGCGTTTTCTCTGTTTCAATTTCAAAATTGAATCCATATCGTTCATGATCTGAAGAGCTTGGAGTGGCGATAAATGGCGATATCCTTAACGATGAACTTTCGCCAACCCATTTGTTCCACTCTAAAGACAGACCATTGAAATAGGTGAGACCAAAAGTACTATCGTAGACATCTTGTGGCGGTCTTATCCATGGGTAAGCTTCTGAAACATAATAGTATTCAGAGACCATATACATAGGTAAACGCAATCTTCCAAGCTTTGCCGTTATTTCTGCCTGTTGATAGGCAATGTAACCCCACTCGATATCAGGGTTAGAAAATTCATTCTTTTGACTTTTGACGACTTGTATTGAGCTACGCAGGCCTTCGCTCATTGCCCAATCTAACTGAATACCTAAAGTCGTGTCACAATCAAAACACCATTCGTCTGTAAAGTTCGCATCATAGAATACGGGAATCGATTGATCAGTGATAACAGCCGTTTGAGTACCAAAACCACTGAGCCGCAAATCATCRGTTATTTGTATCGATGATATTGCTGAGGGTGTTACTAAAGCCAACAAGAGTAGAAACTTTGGATTCATAACTCTTCCTTTATTTTTATTTTATATAATATTTTGACGTTATTTGGTAATAGTGATACTGGATAATAGGCAACGCCTGTAGGAGTGATTTTAAGCCAATTAATCACTGTTTTAATCTCTGTTGTATGTAATTCATAAGGGGCGGTTGCACGTCCGGAAAATGATTGTTTTGCCCAAATAGATTGCATTTGTGAAGGGCTTTTATTTAGTAAAGAGGAATAAAATTTATGTCTTATTTTTGAGCCTGAAGGCAAATCGGCGAGCTTTGTTTTATTGCCGTTTATCGAGGTAATATTTCCACGAAACAACATCTTAGCTTGTGCGCTATTGAATGGCTTTAGGTCATGATTGAGAGATATGACAGCGTATTCTTCAGAGTGGCTGAAAAAAGATGTGAATATTGCGAGTGATACTATAAAAGAAAGCAAGAATGGCGCGACTGTCATAATTTATAGTTTACCTAATATCCTTATTGAATAACTAAAGTTAGAAATTTTTGTCTACTATTAAGATAGGCTAGGTTCAATTACTTTCAAGGAAGGGAGTGATTAATATAATGATAAATGTATCAATTAAATTGCGTCTCATACTATTAACAATTATCCCTGCAATTATTATATTTGGATTTACTACTAATGAAATGCTTCACAATAAAGATAAGTTAGAAAGCTTTGAAGCGACTCTCATAAAGACGAAAGCGTTGCAAGAATTTAGCAGTGTCTCTTTCAATATTTACCAAGCGTTGGTGTTAAACCCACAGCTAAAGTCTTACAAGTATTACTTACAGGAAGCAGAAACAAGCCAACAAGCTTTGACAGAAAGCGTTGAAAAGTTAACTCAATACACAGACACAAGTGGCTTACAGTCGTCTGTGAAAACTCTCAATGATGTCGTAATCGACCTAAATACTGCAAATGCAGAGGATTTGCTGTTTATCGGTGAGTGGTCATTTTCTGTGATGCAGGAATTAATGCAGAATTTGTCTCGCGTCGAAGTCACCTCTTCAGAGGCGAATGTGACCGAATCTGAAAACATTCTTGTTTCTTTGAACAATTTTACGTTTTGGATGCAGCGGGAATCATGGCTGAGCCATGCGTTTTACATCTCTCCATCAATAATGCAAGAAAGGCGAGATCAGTTCTTTAGAGCGGTCGAACGCCAAGAACAGCACCTTGATAACTTTTTGATATTGGGAGCCACGACGCAGCAGGTGAAAGAGCTACTCGCGATATTTTCTCGTGATGACTATCAATATGGACTGGGTTTACGCGCGCAGGTGCTAGATCAAACAGCATCTTCTAAATTGCTTCTGACATACATAAAGAATTTAAAGAAAAGGCATGAGCAGATCCAAATGGTGATTGATGCTTATATGCTTTCTTTTGAAGCACAACTAGAAAGCAAGATTCAGCAGGCTCAGCAAAAAATCGCAATAATGACCGCTTTAGTCTGCGTTGCTCTAGTGTTGATGCTTCTACTTGGTTCGACAATTTCAATACGCTTGAATGGTAAGCTTTCACGTATTGTTGAAACGATGTCTAAACAAAACCGTGGAGATAACAAACATCAGCTGATTGAGGTGGATGGGAATGATGAATTGTCTGTGTTTGCTAATCGAGTTAATCAAATCATGGTGGCTGAACAGCAGCAAAGACTAGATATCATCGCTGCAAAAGAAGATGCGATTTCTGCCAATAAAGCGAAAAGCGCATTTTTGGCAAATATGTCTCACGAAATTCGTACGCCACTGAATGGCATTATCGGGATGGCGGAAATTCTTTCTCAAAGTGAGCTTAACTCAAGTCAAAAAGAGGTGTTAACCGACATTGATTTATCTTCGCAATCTCTATTGATACTTCTGAACGACATTCTTGACTTGTCTAAAATTGAATCTGGTAACTTAACATTGTGTCCGCATACAGCAGATCTCAGTGAATGTGTTTACGATTCAGTCAGTATTATTTTATCTAAGGCGNTGAGCCAAAACGTCGAACTTGAGATAAAGCTCGACCCTGACCTTCCGAAGCAGTTGTCATTCGATGAATATCGATTAAGACAAGTACTGTCAAATTTACTCTCCAATGCTATTAAATTTACCACGTCGGGTAGTATCACCACTGCCATTAACTATTTACCTATCTCAAAGTCAAAAGGGATAGTTGAATGTAGCATTATCGATACAGGTATAGGGATTGAACCTGAAAAGCTTGAGTCCATCTTTGATCCGTTTACTCAAGAAGATGGCAGCATTACTCGCCAATTTGGAGGGACAGGGTTAGGGCTAGCGATATGTCGTCAACTTGTCGATTTGATGGGAGGGGATATAAGCGCAACATCCACGAAAGGCGAGGGGTCAACCTTCAAATTTGAAGTACTAGTCGACTTGGTAAAAAGTCAAAAAGTATCTTACCCAAATATTCGTCGCGCGTTGTTGGTATCGAATTCGTTTAATTATGCTGAGCAAATCAAGAATGAGTGTAAAGGGGTAGATATTGATGTTTCTACTGTGGTATCACTGGAACAAGCTGAGGTGTCATTCAATCAGTTTGACCTCATTCTATATTGCCATACGCTGCATCATTCAGTAGCCAGTGATCTAGAACGTTTGAAGCAGTCTGAGTGCTTACATAAAGTCATGATCTGTCAGCACCATCTGTTTAAGCTTCCAAGCCATGTGGATGGAGTGCACTCTATCCATACATTACCATTTTTAGGTAAGCGTTTTACAAACAGTTTGACGAGCTTAGATGAACAACATAGCGAACAGAAACCAGTGGCCGCTAACAATCCTATT
Source organism: Vibrio makurazakiensis (assembly GCF_050337375.1). Classification (NCBI taxonomy): domain Bacteria; kingdom Pseudomonadati; phylum Pseudomonadota; class Gammaproteobacteria; order Vibrionales; family Vibrionaceae; genus Vibrio; species Vibrio makurazakiensis. The sequence goes on from NZ_JAKJSW010000009.1 coordinate 5,147, forward strand.
CATGTGCGTGAGACTAATCGAAGAATTTTGATTGTTGAAGATAACTTGATGAATCAAAAAATAGCGAGTTTCTTCTTAGAAAAAGCAGGGTACGAGTATTTGATCACGAGTAATGGACAGGAAGCTGTGGACGCTATCACGCAAGGAGGCGAGTTCGACGCCATTTTAATGGACTGTATGATGCCAGTAATGGATGGAATTACTGCAACGAAAGCGATACGCCAATGGGAGAAAGAAAATGGTGTCGCGAAATTGCCGATTATTGCGCTTACCGCGAGTGTCCTTGATGAAGATATCCGCCATTGTTTCGAAGCAGGTATGGATGCGTATCTACCTAAGCCTTATAAATCGCACCAGTTGTATGACTTGTTCGATAATCTTCAACTAGTATAGGGTTCATATTTGAATGAACCCTTATAGGATGAAGTCGTGCAATCTTTGATCCTACACCTATATTGACGTGGGCTGTTTAGAAAGGAGCGACTACTTTTGATGTGCTCCAACTTCTGCGTACAATCAGCGCACCTCCATTCCCAAGTTATATTGTGCAAGACAGCGCGTGACATAACTGATTTTCAAAAGAGCGGCAATTAAAATTGTACTAATATGAGCCGCGATTTGAGTTCCCAAAGAAAACTTATCCGCTAGAGGGTAGGCAATAATAATGCTTACGATCATAAGAATTACCGTGAACAGTAATAATGCATTTGAGACAGAAAGCAGTGTTTTAAAGCGTTGAGTCATAGTTGTCATGGTAAAACTCCGAGTCCTATTGAATACAAAGTTTATATAGCGATAATCATGCCAATATTATAAATCCCATAATTTCAATGTCTTAGCTCTATTTTCATATAAATGGTGTCAAATTGACTCTGGGTGGGTTTGTGTTTTAATTACATAATCATGTCTATATGACATGGTGATGAGTGATGAG
>NZ_JAKJSW010000017.1:0-113152 GCF_050337375.1 Vibrio makurazakiensis
TGAGTTTTCCCTGACGCTTTAAGCGTCCTAAAGGGTTGTCGTAGACTACGACGTTGATAGGCAGGGTGTGTAAGTGCTGCGAGGCATTGAGCTAACCTGTACTAATTGCCCGTGAGGCTTAACCATACAACACCCAAAGGGTTTTGGATTGGACTCAAGATACATCAGACCTTGAATGAGTTTGAAGAGATAGACTTTTAAATACAGTTTTCCGAATTTTAAAATTTGCTTGGCGACCATAGCATTGTGGACCCACCTGATTCCATGCCGAACTCAGAAGTGAAACACAATAGCGCCGATGGTAGTGTGGGGTTTCCCCATGTGAGAGTAGGACATCGCCAGGCCTTAAATATCGTTACCTGTCTAGGCATGTAACAACATCTACAGTGTACTAATCTGTTGATGACAATTTGTGGAGGGATGGCTGAGTGGTCGAAAGCACCGGTCTTGAAAACCGGCAACCGTTAATAGCGGTTCTAGGGTTCAAATCCCTATCCCTCCACCACCATTGAAAAGCCCGCTAAGAAATTAGCGGGCTTTTTTACRTTTGTAAGAAAATAAAAGTCGGTAAATACCGACTTTYTATYCCTTCTATCAATTAACGATATACTTCCCTTCAGCGACTTCCCATAGCGCTTTAATTAATGGGTTATCGAGTTGAGATCGCTTGCAGCATACCCCTAGATCAAATGGCTTTATAGGTGCAACTTTTAGGCGCTCTATCTTATCGCGCACAGGACTGTTGTTTATGACTACGTCTGGTGCAATACCAACCCCACAACCAAGCGCTACCATACTGACTATGGCCTCATGCCCTGATACTTGGGCGTATATATTTGGTTTAATTTTCATTTTTTTAAACCAAGCATTAGAACGTTCTCGAGCTGTTCCCGCTTCAGAGATAATAAAAGGTATCTTCGACCAGTCTACAGGGTCTTGGCGCAGTTGCTGGGTAAAACCATGTACGCCTACAGGTGCTATGACTGATAACGGAACTTCGCTAATGGTCTCGAATTCTAAGCGTGATGGGAGAATGTCGGGTTTAGCTGAAATAGCGATGTCTGCTTCATCACTTAATATCTTGTCTATAGCTTGTGCAGGATCGCCAGTAGATAACTTAAATTCTATGTAGGGGTGTAAGCTTCTGAATTCATCAATAAGGTCAGGTAGATGACTATAACTTGCAGTCACAGAGCAAAATATTCTAATTTCGCCTTTAAGCTCCTTGTCTCCACCCTTTAGGTAGGCATTATATTGCTGCCATTCGCTTACTATATTAAGTGCTACAGGGAGTAGTTTTTTTGCTGCAGGGGTCAAGTCGACGCTACGGTTATCTCTTATAAAAAGAGCTTGGCCTGTTTCGTCTTCCAATTTTTGAATTTGTCGGCTTAAAGCAGACGGACTTACATGCATTGCAGAAGCCGTTTTACTAAAGTTTCGACTATCACATAAATGTATAAATTGTTGTAGAGATTTTATATTCATGTTTTGTGATCGATTCCATGTTGCGTAAATCGCAATAACTAATTGTGAATATATCACTTTAAGCAACAGAATGTCTGCTTTAGTATGAAGTCATTCGATAGAGAAATATCGACCTAATGGACTTATTTTTAAAGGAGCGCCCTATAATGGCTAACTATTTCAATACATTAAACTTACGTGAGCAATTGGACCAACTAGGTCGTTGTCGTTTTATGGACCGTGAAGAATTCGCAACTGAAGCTGAATTTCTGAAAGGTAAAAAAGTAGTCATCGTAGGTTGTGGTGCTCAAGGCCTTAACCAAGGTCTAAACATGCGTGATTCTGGTCTAGACGTATCTTACGCTCTTCGCCAAGCTGCAATTGATGAAAAGCGTCAGTCTTTCAAAAATGCTGATGAGAACGGCTTTGTTGTTGGTAGCTACGAAACGCTAATCCCTCAAGCAGACCTAGTAATCAACCTGACTCCAGACAAGCAACACACAAACGTTGTTGAAACTGTAATGCCTCTAATGAAAGAAGGCGCTGCACTTGGTTACTCTCACGGCTTTAACGTTGTTGAAGAAGGCATGCAGTTACGTTCTGACCTTACGGTAGTAATGGTTGCACCTAAGTGTCCTGGCTCTGAAGTACGCGAAGAGTACAAGCGTGGTTTCGGTGTACCAACACTGATCGCTGTTCACCCAGAAAATGATCCTAAAGGTGAAGGCTGGGATATCGCTAAAGCTTGGGCTGCTGGTACTGGTGGTCACCGTGCTGGTTGCCTAGAGTCTTCATTCGTTGCTGAAGTTAAATCTGACCTTATGGGTGAGCAAACTATTCTATGTGGCATGCTTCAAGCGGGTTCTATCGTATCTTACGAGAAAATGATCGCTGATGGTATTGAACCAGGTTATGCAGGCAAGCTTCTACAATACGGTTGGGAAACAATCACTGAAGCACTTAAGTTCGGTGGCGTAACTCACATGATGGATCGTCTATCTAACCCAGCTAAAGTTAAAGCGTTTGAGCTTTCGGAAGAGCTTAAAGACCTAATGCGTCCGCTTTACAACAAGCATATGGATGACATTATCTCTGGTCACTTCTCTAGCACTATGATGGCTGACTGGGCGAACGATGATGTGAACCTACTAGGCTGGCGTGAAGAGACTGGTGAAACTGCATTCGAAAACTACCCATCATCAGACGTTGAAATCTCTGAGCAAGAATACTTCGATAACGGTATTTTGATGGTTGCTATGGTTCGTGCGGGCGTTGAGTTAGCATTCGAAGCAATGACAGCATCTGGCATCATCGATGAGTCTGCTTACTACGAGTCTCTACATGAGCTACCACTAATCGCAAACACGGTTGCTCGTAAGCGTCTATACGAAATGAACGTTGTAATCTCTGATACAGCTGAGTACGGTAACTACTTGTTCGCTAACGTGGCAACTCCACTACTACGTGAGAAGTTCATGCCTTCTGTAGCAACTGACGTAATTGGCCGCGGTCTAGGTGAAACATCTAACCAGGTTGATAACGCGAAGCTAATCGAAGTGAATGAAGCTATCCGTAACCACCCAGTAGAATACATTGGTGAAGAACTACGTAGCTATATGAGTGACATGAAGCGTATTGCTGTAGGCGGTTAATCTTCTCCTCGTAAGCTAATATAAGAAAGCCCTGAACGTGTGTTCAGGGCTTTTTGCATAAAGGGCACATAGTCCAGATAAAATTAAGGCTTACCTTCTGAGGGTAAGCCTTAATAAGAACTTGGTAGATACCAGTAAGGGATTACTTATCTGCTAGCTTTTCTTCTAATGCAGCAAGCTTTTGCTCCATTTCCGTTAGCTTCTGGCGAGTTCGTAGAAGTACTTGAGTCTGCACATCAAACTCTTCACGGCTAACAACATCTAACTTGTTTAGTTGCCCTTGGATAACTTGGCGAACTTTTTGGTCTACATCTGAACCTAGCTCTTTCACTGGTTGAGGCATTGAGTCGTGGATCTGCTTAGCAATTTGCTCAAGTTTTTTTGGATCAAACATGTGATTTAAACTCCGAATAATTTCCTACATTCTATTTAATCAGCGTAAAAAAGTCGCTCTTTTGCTTAAAAAAGTAGAGGTGATGGTATTTTTAAGCAATAAAAAAGGCCACCGAGGTGGCCTTTTCGTTGTTCGTACTTTTTATTTATTGTCTGCAAGTTCGCGGTGTGCTGCTTTCGCTTCATCAACGCGTGCTAACTTCTCTAGGTCTTTGTCTTCAACAAACACAGGTAGAGGTTTGTGTTTCTCAGCTAGGTAGCTGTAAATCACAGGTAATACAAACAGTGTAAAGATCGTACCAATTGCTAGACCAGCAACGATTACGATACCAATACTGAAACGTTGTGCCGCACCAGCACCCGTTGCGTACATCAGTGGGATTAGGCCAGCAATCATAGCAGCAGTTGTCATTAGGATTGGACGAAGACGAACCTTCGCAGCTTCCATAACCGCTTCAATACGGTTCTTGTTATTGTGCAGTTGCTCTTCTTTAGCAACTTCACAAATCAAGATACCGTGCTTAGTAATTAAGCCGACCAGCGTAATGAGACCTACTTGTGAGTAGATGTTCATTGTCGCGGCTCCCCATGCCAGAGCAATCAATGCACCACAAATCGCCAGAGGTACAGAAACCATGATAACCAATGGATCTTTTAGGGACTCAAATTGAATCGCAAGAACCAAGAAGATAATAGCCAGTGCTAGACCGAATGTAGCGTACAGTGCGCTACCTTCCGTTACGTATTGGCGGGCTTCACCCATGTAATCGTGGTTGTAGCCACTTGGTAGTTTCGTTTCCGCAGTGCTTTCAAACCATGCAATTGCATCACCCATAGCAGCTCCTGGTGCAGGTACAGCACCGATAGTTGCAGAGTTTAATTGGTTGAAGTGTGGCAATGAACGAGGTTCAGCTACAACATCAATAGTCACTAGGCTACCTAGAGGAACAGCTTTACCATCTGCAGCACGAACGTAGTAGGTGTTCATTGACTCAGGGTTTAAACGATACTTACGTTCAACCTGAGGAATAACTTCGTACGAACGACCGTTCAAGTCGATGCGGTTAACATAACCATCAGACATCATTGTGCCTAATGTAATGCCGATATCTTGCATCGTTACGCCATAAGCACCGGCTTTATCTTTATCGATGTTGATCTTCATAGTTGCTGAGTCGTAGTTCAAATCAAGATCTGAATACACGAACAGCGGGTTAGAAGAGACATCAGCCAGAATATCTGTGGTGATCTGGAATAAACTCTCGAAACTATTTGGCGTAGTAATAACAAACTGAATCGGAAGACCAGAGCCCGCACCTGGAAGTTCAGGCATTTGGAAAGCTGTGACCGACATTCCTGGAACATCTTTAACTAGCGTACCAACACGGTTTGCTACATCAGATTGGCTTGCTTCACGCTCACTCCAAGGCACCATAGATGCAATACCAAATGCCTGGTTTGCGTTAGGAACACCAGTAAATACCTGTGCATACGCCACTTCAGGTTGGTCTGAAAGAATAGTGTTCACATCATTCATGGTATTTTGCATGAAGTCTAAGTTCGCGTTCGATGGCGCTGTACCCATAAGCATGATTACACCTTTATCTTCTGAAGGTGCTAATTCGCTTGGGATGAATTTGAACAACATCGGCAAACTTGCAAATACGATGATCGCAAAGCCAATAAATACTGGGCGGTGCTTCATGACTGCACCAAGCATGCGCTCGTAGCGGTTTGTCATACCATCCAGCACGTGATGTACTTTTTGTTCAAATTTACTAGGTTCGGCGTTGGCCTTAAGCATTTTTGAACACATCATCGGTGATAGAGTCAGTGCCACAATACCGGATACAAATACTGAACCTGCCAGTGTTAATGCAAACTCTTTAAACAGTGAGCCGGTAATACCACCCATCATAGCGATCGGCGCGTATACCGCACCTAGCGTCAGAGTCATAGCTATAACCGGAACGGCTATCTCTCGAGTACCGATAATTGCAGCTCTAAACGGTGATTCGCCAAGCTTAATGTGTCGGTCGACGTTCTCTAGAACAACGATCGCATCATCAACTACCAGACCGATGGCGAGTACCATTGCCAGTAGGGTCATCAAGTTCCAAGAGAAGCCCATCGCCTGCATAACCATCGCAACACCAATTAATGATAGTGGGATAGTAATGATAGGGATAAGTACTGCGCGGAATGAACCTAAGAACAAAGTAATTACGATCAATACGATAAGTGCCGCTTCAAGAATGGTCTTAATAACCTCCTGAATCGATTCGTTAATCGCAATGGTCGAGTCGTACATCACGTTCATCGAGATGTTGCTTGGAAGGTTCTTCTCTAGTTGAGGAAGAAGCTCAAGTACATCTGCTGCAATGTTAATTGGGTTCGCACTTGGTGCCGCGTTAATCGCTGCAACAACCGCTTCCTGACCATTAGCACTTGCACGATATACGTCGTGGCTCTTCTCTAAAGAAACCTTAGCAATATCAGACAGTCGAATAATTTCGCCTTCACCGCTTCTCACGACTAAGTTTTCTAACTCTTCAGTGTTGGATACTTGCGTATCAGCACTGCCGTTGTAGAGAACGAATTCGCCAGTTGCTTGACCTGTAGCTGACTGGTAGTTATTGGCATTTAGAACCGTCATAACATCAGAAGCAGTTAGGTTTAAAGCGGCCATTTTCGATGGGTCTAGCCATACGCGAAGTGCGTATTTCATACCACCATATAGGTCTACTTTAGAAACACCGTTAACTGTAAATAGCTGAGGGTTAATTACACGCTCTAAATAGTCGGTAATTTGGCTAGATACCAGTTCGTCACTGGTGAAGCCTATATAAAGTACCGCTGTCGTAGAGCCTGTCGACATGGTTACTGTCGGATCTTCTGCCTCTTTAGGAAGCTGAGAACGAACAGAGTTGGTCTTAGCTAATATGTCAGACAGAGCCGCATTGGGATCGGTGTTCAACTTCATGTTGACGGTAATGGTAGAACTACCAAGTACAGAAGATGAAGTCATGTAGTCGATATTATCGGCTTGTGCAACGGCCTGTTCGAGAGGCTGAGTAATAAAGCCTTGGATCAGGTCAGCACTCGCACCGTAGTAGCCTGTTGAAACAGTTACAACGGTATTCGTCATTTCTGGGTATTCACGCACCTGCATTTTGAAAATTGCTTGCAAACCAAGCAGTGCAATCAAAAAGCTGATGGATACCGCGAGAACTGGACGTTTAATAAAAACATCAGTAAAGCGCATTATGCCTCCAATTACAGCATTGGTGTTTCAGATGGCGGAGTGATTGCATCGCTCTCAACAATTTTTACCTTCGCATCGTTACTTAGACGAACTTGGCCAGAAGTAACAACGATGTCACCAGCTTTTACGCCTTCTAAGATGTGTGCTTTGTCGCTTGCTCGCTCACCGACTTTTACTACGTGTTGCTTAACTCGTTGTACACCGTCTTCTTCAGAGATAATGTAAACATTGTCACCGTAAAGCGTAAAAGTGATAGCTGTTTGAGGTAGCGTTACTTGGTTTTCCATTGTCGGAAGAATGATGTTGGCACGTGCGAACATACCGCTACGAAGCTTACCGTCATTGTTTGGAATATCCGCTTGAACTTGAATCAGACCACTCTGAACACTAACCGCTGGTTCAATTGCGCTGATAGAGCCTTGGAATGGGATCTCAGGGTAAGCATCAACGAAGATGTCGATTGCTTGGCCTACATGAATTCGTGAAATGTCTGTTTGAGATACAGTAAAGCGTAAGCGCATAACCGTAGTATCTTCTAAACGAACAATATCAGTACCAGCTTGAAGGTATTGACCAAGGAATACATTACGGATACCTACAACACCAGAAAACGGTGCGCGAATTTCACGACGAGCAATCGATGCTTTCAAACTTTCAATATCGGCAGATAGAGAGAAGAAGTTTGCTTCTGCATCATCGTAAGCTTCTTTAGAGATAGAACCTTTTTTGTATAGACCTTTGTAACGCTTATATTTAGCTTCAGCTGCAGGTAGGCGAGCCTGAGTACTTTTCAGGTTTGCTTTTTCTACGTCTGAATCAAGTAATACTAAAGGTTGGTCTTTTTCCACTTGCGTACCAGAATCAAACGTAATTTGATCAATGACACCGCTTGTTTCGTTAGCAACCGTTACACCTTGATTCGGTTCAATAAAACCAATTGCTTCAATGACAGGAACCCAATCCACAGGTTGAACTTCAGTAACCGTTACCGGAAATTCTGGTTCAGGGCGGTTTGCCATAAATTCAGCAATTTTTTGTTGTTTAAACATGTTGAACCCAATTACGCTGCCAAATAAGACAACTGCAATGAGTAACATAAAGAAAGTCCACTTTTTCATTCTATTAAGAACTCCGATCTAGTGTGTAATGATTGCATCCCAACTGGCTTCAATCGCAGCTTCAAGTGCGTTGTCATCCAATTGGTATAAACCCAATGAGTGTTTTCTTGCTAGTGATACACTCACGGCTAAGCTAAGCCCGGTTAGTATTTCATTATCAAGGGGTTTAAATAGCCCTTGCTCTTTACCTTCATTAAATAGCAGTTCAACTTGGGCAAACATTTCTCGTTCAAGTTCCCTAATTTTATGGCTATTTGTTGTTGGCAAAGAATCGTACTGAACTCGGTTTTTTATTGCCGCGATATTTGTTCTTGCTAAATTCCATATGTTTAACCACATGGTACGGTAGCGGTGCTTTATGGGTTGAGAGTCATCAACTCCAGCTTGAACTGCATCTGCTAAACGTCTTGCAACTAGCAAGCGAACTTCATCAATGAGGTGGTCTTTATCTTCGAAATAACGATAGATAGTGCCTGCAGCAACCCCTGCTTCTTTGGCCAATTTTTGCATTGAAAGACCTTGGAACCCAACGTCAGCAATCAATGTTTCAGCAGCAGAAAGTATCTGTAAGCGTTTATCCTTCGATGTATTAATGGACATAAACCATCACCTGTGAATGAACGTTCATTCATTATAGCTCAATTACCACCCATTATTGCAATAGAGTATTACACTTAATACGTAAAAATCTTGTCAATGAGAGGATAGTAATCGTTGGTTGGCAGCATTATTATAGACGCGATAACCCATCGCTTTCGTAAACCCATGTTGAGAACATAATGAAGCTAAACCCAAATCAAGATGAAGCAGTGAAGTACGTATCAGGTCCATGTCTAGTATTGGCGGGCGCTGGTTCAGGAAAAACACGCGTTATCACCAATAAAATTGCTTACTTAGTTCAACAGTGTGGCTATAAAGCGAGAAACATCGCAGCCGTTACCTTTACGAATAAAGCCGCGCGTGAAATGAAAGAACGTGTCGGACAAACTTTGGGTAAACAAGAGTCAAAAGGGCTGATTGTTTCAACTTTCCACACTATGGGTCTGACTATTATTCGTAAAGAATATAAAGCGCTAGGCCTTAAAGCGGGTTTTTCTCTTTTTGATGATCAAGACCAACTGGCATTATTGAAAGAACTGACTGAAAAACAAATCGATGGCGATAAAGATTTACTGCGTCAGCTGTTAAGTACAATTTCCAATTGGAAAAATGACATGCTCACGCCAGATCAAGCAAAAGCGAGTGCGTTGGGAGAACAACAACAGCTTTTCGCTTTTTGTTTTGAAATGTACCAAAAGCAAATGAAGGCTTATAACGCACTGGATTTTGATGATCTGATAGCGATGCCGGTATTGTTGTTGAAAACTAATCAAGAAGTCAGAGAACGTTGGCAATCACGAATCCGTTATTTGTTAGTCGATGAATATCAAGACACCAATACCAGCCAATACGAACTGGTTCGTTTATTGGTGGGTGAGCGTGGTCGCTTAACGGTTGTTGGCGATGATGACCAATCTATTTACTCGTGGCGTGGTGCAAAACCACAGAACTTAGTGTTACTTGGTGAAGACTACCCGAACTTGCGCTTAATCAAGCTAGAGCAAAACTACCGTTCAACCAGTCGAATTCTGCGTGCAGCGAACATCTTGATCGCCAATAACCCACACGTTTATGAAAAGAGGCTTTTTTCTGAAATTCCAGACGGTGAAAAACTCAAAGTATTGAATGCTAAGAATGAAGAGCACGAAGCTGAGCGTATTACCGGTGAGTTAATCGCACATAAATTTCTAAATAGAACCGAATATAAAGATTATGCGGTGTTATACCGTGGTAATCACCAGTCACGTCTAATTGAAAAAGCTTTGATGCAAAACCGTATCCCTTACAAGATTTCTGGTGGTACTTCTTTCTTCGCTCGTGCAGAAATTAAAGACATCATGGCTTACCTACGAGTGTTGGTGAACCCTGATGATGATAATGGTTTTTTGCGTATCGTGAATACACCACGACGTGAAATTGGCCCAGTTACGCTTGAGAAGTTAGGCAGCTACGCCAATATGCGTGGCAAGAGCTTGTTTGAAGCAAGTTTTGAAATGGGGTTGGAGCAACACCTTACCGGGCGTGGTTTAGAAAATTTGCGCCGCTTTACTGAGTGGGTAGTAAAAATTTCAGACAACGCTGAGCGTGGTAATACTGTTGATGCTGTTCGATCTTTGGTTCGTGACATCAACTATGAAGACTGGCTATACGAAACCTCTACCAGCCCAAAAGCGGCGGAAATGCGTATGAAGAATGTCTCTGATCTTTACTCTTGGATTGTGGCTGATCTAGAAGGTGACAACTACGATAAAGAAGAGAAGACATTAAGAGAAGTGGTTCAGCGTCTAACACTGCGAGACATGATGGAACGTGGTGAAGACGACGATGATGCTGACCAAGTTCAATTGATGACCTTACACGCTTCTAAAGGTTTGGAGTTTCCGTATGTCTATTTAATGGGGACGGAAGAAGGCATCTTGCCTCACCAAGCGAGTATTGATGAAGATAACGTCGAAGAAGAGCGACGTTTAATGTACGTAGGAATCACTCGCGCGCAAAAAGAGCTCACATTTACCAAGTGTCGTGAGCGTCGTCAGTTTGGCGAACTTATCAAGCCTACTCAGAGCCGTTTTCTGGATGAATTACCTCATGATGATGTGGAATGGGAAACCGTGAAGAAACCGCAATCGGCAGAAGAGCGTATGGAGAAAGGCCAGGCACATATAGCCAACATTCGTGCGATGTTTAAGAAGTAATAGATTTTAGATGTTTTAGATATAAAAAAGGCTTGGTGTAAACCAAGCCTTTTTTATTTGTATCGCGGAATTTTAAAGGCTATTTATAAGCCTGCGATCATATGTTCAATGGCTGCAACAATTTCGTCGTCTGAACAGTCCATACAAGAACCTTTTGCTGGCATTGCATTGAAACCGTTAATTGCATGATCTTTAAGAACGTCTGGGCCTTGTGCGATACGGGAACCCCAATCGCCAGCGTCACCTGTTTTTGGTGCGCCGCTTACACCAGAGGCGTGACAAGCAATACAGAAAGTGCCGTAAACCGTCGCACCATCACGCGGGCCGGTTGGCTCAGCTTTAACTGGCTCACTACCTACTAGGTAAACTTGACCTACAGGTTTGATGCGCTCTGCAATTTGATCTTGCTCAGCTTGGCTTAGGTTAGAAGCCATAGCCGCTGTAGAAAAAGTTAGGGCCGCGATGACAACGCTTATGATTCGACGAGACATATCCATTAAACTCACTTTACATTCCCAAGGTAAGTACGTGCTTACCAAATTATAGTGTTAGAGGGTGTCTTGATCTAACGGCAAAAGCTAGCTGTTAAATCAATGTAAATAATGGGTGATTATATCCTGATAAGTTGTTGCAATAAACAACAACTTATCAGCTTCAAGGGGTTTATCACATCCTGTTTCATCTGATATCACATATTAACTGTCGAAAAAGAGACCAAACGATAAAAAAAGTTAAAAAAGTACTAGACGGCATAGGGTGATATACGTATTATTCCACTCCGCCGACAGGGCATGCGCCTGTAGCTCAGCTGGATAGAGCGTTGGCCTCCGGAGCCAAAGGTCGAAGGTTCGAATCCTTTCAGGCGCGCCATCCGGTTACTTATCTCGATAAGTGAGAAATTGGCATAAAGAAATAATGGTGGCTATAGCTCAGTTGGTAGAGCCCTGGATTGTGATTCCGGTGGTCGCGAGTTCGAATCTCGTTAGCCACCCCATTCTTTCTTTAAAATGAATAACGGTAGCTTAGGCTTCCAGTGTTGACTCATTATTCCCAGAGTCGAGACGAAAAAGTCGGTGAATAGCGCAGCTTGGTAGCGCATCTGGTTTGGGACCAGAGGGTCGGGGGTTCGAATCCCTCTTCACCGACCACTATTTCAATAATCGCTTTTAAGCGGTTATATAAAAAATTAGTGGTGGCTATAGCTCAGTTGGTAGAGCCCTGGATTGTGATTCCGGTGGTCGCGAGTTCGAATCTCGTTAGCCACCCCATTAATTTTGGTAACTTTTTTAAGTTCCCTGTTTGAGAAATCAAACGAAACATCTCGGTGAATAGCGCAGCTTGGTAGCGCATCTGGTTTGGGACCAGAGGGTCGGGGGTTCGAATCCCTCTTCACCGACCATACAGAAAAGCCTCGTCAGAAATGACGAGGCTTTTTTACATTCAGAATTTAGATAATTTGAATATTAGAGAGTTTGAATAGAAGCGGGGTTCGCCTGATATTCAAAGTATGTCTCTTCAGCGATCACTTAAGAAGCCCCAGTCGAAAGACTGGGGCTTCTTGGTTTTTGTCATATCTTGCTGTAAACCTAGCCTCCTCGTTTATCTAATGTTTGAAGATGAGTGGGCGAGGGCCAGTAAATAGGGTGACTGAGGTTCTTGATATGATGAATTTGAGTATTAACTGGTGCGAATATTTGCTGAAAAAGACGAAAAAACTATTACGGTGCCTTCGTGAGTAAATGAAAAAGATGTTACTGAGTGTTTTATTGGTTACTTATTCTTAATGTGTATGGTTGATCTGGTTTTTTAGCCTGTATTTATAGTTATATTGATGTGTGTTGTTTTGTAATTGTTAACTTATGAAGTGAATAAAACCTAAATGACTAAGAGGTGATCAAAGTAACATTTATAGACTATTACTCTGATTTTAATGCTACTAGTCGCACAAAGTGAGCGAGCTTTACACAAGGTTAAATGCTTGTTAATGCATATTTATTCGATTTTAATGTGTTAATAGCTCTCTAAGTCGGTTTTTTATCCCTTTATTGTTGCTTTTTTGTGATTTTTTTGCCAAATTGTCTGCCTAATGAGTTTTCAGTGCAATGTTCTGGAAACGGGAATGGATTCATAGCGACATGAGAGCAACCTGTATTTGACAGGTTTTTTTGTGTCACAGACAAGGCAGTAGAGGTCTGAGGATGTCACTATTAGAAGTGAAAAACCTACGTATTGAATACCCGTCTCGACACGGTGTGCATGCGGCGGTTAAATCGCTATCGTTTAATATTGAACGTGGTGAAATTGTAGGTGTAGTAGGTGAATCTGGTGCAGGTAAATCTACAGTAGGTAACGCAGTTATCGACCTATTGAGTCCTCCAGGACGCATCGCGAGTGGTGACGTATTTCTTGATGGCGAAAAAGTCTCTGGTTTGACACCAGAAGAGATGCGCAGTGTGCGTGGCTCTAAAATTGGATTTATCTTCCAAGACCCTATGACTTCTTTAAACCCTCTGTTCACTGTTGAACAACAGTTAAAAGAAACTATCCACGCCAACATGAAGGTGTCGGATCAAGATGCTTATCAACGTTCATTAGATTTAATGAACCAAGTGGGTATCCCACAACCAGAAAACCGCCTTAAACAGTACCCCCACCAATTCTCTGGTGGTATGCGTCAACGTGTAGTTATCGCTATTGCTCTAGCAGGTGAACCTGACCTTATCATTGCAGATGAACCGACAACGGCTCTAGACGTTTCAATTCAAGATCAAATTCTAGGTTTGATCCGTGATTTGTGTATTAAGAAAAACGTAGGCTGCATGCTAGTGACGCACGATATGGGTGTTGTTTCGAATGTGACAGACCGTGTTGCTGTTATGTACCGTGGTGACCTTGTTGAATTTGGTCCTACGAAGCAAGTTCTTGGTACGCCTGAACACCCTTATACGCACAGCTTAATTTCTGCCGTTCCTCGTTCTGACCGCAAACTAGATCGCTTCCCTCTTGTTAGCTACATTGAAGAAGCTCACGAGATGGAACCACTAGACGTTAAGAACCACTGGTTAGGTCAAAGCCAAGATCACCGTGAATACACCGGGCCATTACTTAATGTTGAAAACGTAAACTTACGTTTTACAACTAAAGATTCATTCTTTGAAAGCCGTCGTGAGTATGTTCAAGCATCAAACAACGTAAGTTTTGAAGTACATGAAGGCGAAACGTTTGGACTGGTTGGTGAATCAGGGTCTGGTAAATCGACGATTGCGCGTGTGATTGCTGGTTTGTACGTGCCAAACTCTGGCAAAGTTACCTTTGAAGGTGTTGACCTTACTGGGCTTAAATCTGAAAAAGAACGTCGCCCTATGCGTCGTCAAATGCAGATGGTATTTCAAAACCCATACACGTCAATGAACCCGCGTATGAAAATTTTCGACATCATTGCCGAGCCTATTCGCTTCCACAAGCTAACGCGCAATGAAAATGAAACTCGTCAAATCGTTCATGATCTATTAGAGCACGTTGGCCTAGGTAAAATGGCGGGTGTTAAGTACCCGCATGAATTCTCTGGTGGTCAACGTCAGCGTATCTCTATTGCTCGCGCACTAGCAACTCGTCCACGCTTACTAATTTGTGATGAGCCGACATCTGCACTGGATGTATCTGTTCAAGCGCAGATTTTGAATCTACTGAAAGATCTACAAGACGAATTGAACTTGACCATGCTGTTCATCAGCCATGATTTACCGGTTATTCGCCAAATGTGTGACCGTGTAGGTGTGATGCAAATGGGTACGTTATTGGAAGTTGCGCCAACGGAAACGCTATTCCAATCACCACAGCATGAATACAGCAAACATTTGATTTCGTTGATGCCTGAATTTACAGGTTTACGAGAAGAAAAAGCAGTGGCAAAAGCCGCAGTATAATAAGTTTCAAGTTGGCTAGAAGTACAAGGCCTGTACTTGAAAAACAATAACAGACGCAAATACAACAACTAGGGATCTGGATTCCCGCATGAAGGAGTTATGCAATGAAAACCATGAAAAGCAAATTAGTAGTAGCTTTAATGGCAGCTGGCCTAAGCTTTAGTGCAGCAGCAGCAGATATTACCGTTGGCTACGCAGCTGACCCTGTATCACTTGACCCGCACGAGCAGCTATCTGGCGGCACACTGCAAATGTCTCACATGGTGTTTGACCCACTAGTACGTTTCACTCAAGAAATGGATTTTGAAGGCCGTCTAGCTTCAAGCTGGGAGCGTGTCGACGCTACAACTTTCCGTTTCAACCTACGTCAAGGTGTGAAATTCCACTCTGGTAATGAGCTAACAGCTGACGATGTAGTTTGGACATTCGAACGTCTACAAGCATCTCCAGACTTTAAGTCTATCTTCACACCATACGAGAAAATGGTAAAAGTAGACGATTACACTGTTGAGCTAGTATCAAAAGCGGCTTACCCACTCGTTCTACAAACTGCAACTTACATCTTCCCAATGGATAGCAAGTTCTACTCTGGTAAGACTGCGGCAGGTGCGGACAAGTCTGAGCTTGTGAAGCACGGTAACTCATTTGCTTCAACTAACGTTTCTGGTACTGGTCCATTCATCGTTACGCAACGTGAGCAAGGCGTTAAAGTAACGTTTGAGCGTTTCAACGATTACTGGGATACAGAAACAGATGGCAACGTTGATAAGCTAACGCTAGTACCAATCAAAGAAGATGCAACGCGTGTAGCGGCTCTACTTTCTGGTGACGTTGACATGATCCACCCAGTTGCACCAAACGATCACAAGCGTGTTAAGAAAGCGAAAGGTATTGATCTAGTAACTCTACCAGGTACTCGAATCATTACTTTCCAAATGAACCAAAACAGCAACGAAGCACTTAAAGATGTACGTGTACGTCAAGCAATCGTTCATGCGATTAATAACGAAGGTATCGTTAAGAAGATCATGAAAGGTTTCGCTACTGCTGCTGGCCAACAAAGCCCAACAGGTTACGCTGGTCACAACGAAGAGCTTGTTCCTCGTTACGATCTGAAAAAAGCGAAAGAGCTGATGAAAGAGGCGGGCTACGAGAAAGGCTTTACTCTAACTATGGCTGCGCCAAATAACCGTTACGTGAACGATGCGAAAGTAGCGCAAGCGTCTGCGGCAATGCTGTCTAAGATTGGTATCAAAGTTGATCTTAAGACTATGCCTAAAGCACAGTACTGGCCTGAGTTTGACCTATGTTCTGCTGACATGATGATGATCGGCTGGCACTCAGATACTGAAGATTCAGCTAACTTCAACGAGTTCCTAACTATGACTCGTAACGAAGAAACTGGTCGTGGCCAATACAACTGTTCTGGTTACTCAAACCCTGAAATGGATGCAATTGTAGAAGCATCTAACACAGAAACAGATCCTGCGAAGCGTGCGAAAATGCTGAAAGGCGTTGAAGCAACACTTTACAACGATGCTGTATTTGTACCGCTACACTGGCAAAGTGAAGCGTGGGGCGCGAAGGCTAACGTTGGTGCAGCAGATGTTGTAAACCCAATGGTTATGCCTTACTTCGGCGACCTAGTTGTAAAATAATCTAGCTTGCTAGAATCGAGAGCCTGTAGGTTCAGGCTCTCGAATTACTTTAAATAGTAAATCATTAAGTTTCGGTATTTAGTCTTCCTTTCAGTCTGGCTAGATACCTTTTTTAAGACTGAAATTTTATATTTAATTAGTGCTTTTAATTGAATAGTCATGGATAGAAAAGGGGCAAGGAATGGTTACGTTTCTGGTCAAGCGCCTGTTTCAGGCACTGATAGTGATGTTTGTGATCAGTTTGGTGGCGTTTGCCATACAGGATAACCTGGGCGACCCGTTACGTGAGTTAGTCGGTCAATCTGTTTCAGAGGCGGAGCGTCAAGCGCTACGTGATGAACTCGGCTTAAATGATCCCTTCATTACAAAATACTCTCGCTTTGTAGGCGCTGCTCTACAGGGTGATCTTGGTACTTCATACTTCTTTAAGCGACCTGCTGTTGACGTAATTCTAGATAAACTAGTCGCAACGCTGGAGTTGGTATTTGGTGCATCTTTAATTATTGTTTGTTTATCGATCCCACTGGGCGTTTACTCAGCCATTCACCCGAAAAGCTTTTTCACTAAGCTAGTAATGGCCGGTAGTAGTATCGGTATCTCAGTTCCAGTCTTCCTGACAGCAATTATGCTGATGTATGTATTCTCTATTGAGCTAGGTTGGTTACCTTCCTTTGGCCGTGGTGATACCGCAAACTGGTTTGGTTGGGAATCTGGCTTCCTAACTTTAGACGGCTTAGCTCATTTGGTGTTACCAAGTATTGCTCTAGCATCTATCATGCTTCCTCTATTCATTCGTCTCGTACGTTCTGAAATGTTAGAAGTACTAAGCTCTGAGTACATCAAGTTTGGTAAAGCCAAAGGCTTAGCGCTGAATAAAATTTATTACCAGCACGCGCTTAAAAACACTATGTTGCCAGTGCTTACCGTTGGTGGTGTTCAAATTGGTACTATGGTGGCATACACCATTCTTACTGAAACTGTATTCCAGTGGCCGGGTACCGGCTTCCTTTTCTTAGAAGCGATTAACCGTGTAGATACACCTCTTATCACGGCATACGTTATTTTTGTTGGCCTTATTTTCGTAGTAACCAACACGATTGTTGATTTACTTTACGGCGTTATTAACCCAACAGTGAACATCACAGGGAAAGGAGCATAATCATGGAACAAACATCGACAGTGCCATCTCGCTGGGAACGATTCAAACAGTCAGACATCCTGTACTATTTCTTACGCGATAAAGTCGCAATGGTTAGTTTTGCTATCTTCTCCATCTTTTTGGTGATGGCATTAGCTGCGCCAATTCTAGCGCCAATGGATCCTTATGATGTGACATCAATAGATATCATGGATTCAGAGCTTCCACCGTCATGGATGGAAGATGGTGAAGAGCGCTTCTTGCTTGGTACCGATGAGCAAGGTCGTGATATTTTATCAACGATGCTTTATGGCTCCCGTTTATCTCTAACAATCGGCTTTTTAGCGGTAGGTTTACAACTTACGCTGGGTATCATTATCGGTTTGTCTGCGGGTTACTTCGGTGGTCGTATTGATAGCTTCTTGATGCGTTTTGCTGACGTACAGCTTTCGTTCTCAACCATGATGGTTGCGATCATTGTATCGGCTATCTTCAAAGCAAGTTTTGGTAGTGACTTTTACGCTCAATACGCAGTTGTGATGCTGGTGGTGATCATTGGTATCGCCGAATGGCCGCAATATGCGCGTACTATCCGTGCGTCAGTATTGGCTGAGAAGAAGAAAGAGTACGTAGAAGCAGCACGTGTAATGGGTTTTAGAGCGCCACGTATTATGTTCCGTCATATTCTGCCGAACTGTTTATCACCAATCCTAGTTATCTCTACGGTACAGGTGGCAAACGCAATCATGTCAGAAGCGGCACTTTCTTTCCTTGGCTTAGGTTTACCGGTTGATCAGCCTTCTCTAGGTGCATTAATTAGTACAGGCTTTAACTACATTTTCTCTGGTGCATGGTGGATTACTGCATTCCCAGGTGTGCTACTTGTTACATTGGTTTTAGTTATAAACCTACTTGGTGACTGGTTACGTGATGTATTTAACCCTAAAATTTACAAAGGGTGATCACAGCCAATTGATTTTTAATCAATAAACTCACTAAACTAAGAGTCGTAAGTAATTACGGCTCTTTTTTTGCTTATAGTTTAAGGAAGAACGGAATTCATGTTTTATCGACAGTGGGTCGGTAATAATTTCCTTCTCGAAGGTTTAGAGTGATGAGTATGAAAATGAGTAACGCATCAAATCCATGTCATAGAGTAGCGAAGCTGTGTCGGCTAGGGTTTATGGCTGTCGCTATGATGGTTGCAAGTCAGGCTAGTGCTGAATCTGTACTGTGCGATGCAACTCAGGCTAATGAGGGAGAGCTTCCACAGCTAGAATCATCTTGCCCTATCGGTAAAGGTCTTTGGGGTTCCAAACAACCTCGAGGTAGCCAAGAGGACTCGTTATTTTGGATTCAATGTGGTTTGTTATCAAAACCCCTACCTCTTGCTAAAGCGAAGCCTATTTATCAAAAAATTTCGACGAATGTGTGGATGAAGCCAGAAGCGAAGGGTTACCGCTGTTTGATAGGTCCTTACGATACTTTTGCTGATGCTAAAAGCGAATTAGCTCAAGTCCGAACATTAGAAGAATATCAAAAATCCTTTGTTCGCTTTGTCGATAAAAGTGCCAAAAGGTCATCTAATTCTAAACCAGCGATGGTAACTGCCCCTGTTGCGACAACGAAGCCAGTCAAAGAAATGAAGGCGACAGCAGCAGAATCGGTGACGACATATCCTAAAGAACAAGTGGAGTCAGAAGTTCAAGTACAACAGCGTTTAACTGCAAGCGTTGCTGGCCGTGAATATATGGTGCCTTACTTACGTGATGACGAGCATCAGTTCTACATGGAGCACAATAAGCCATGGAACCGCTTAGATTATGAAAGCACTAAAATAGTATGTACCGACCAAGGCATGCGCCTAGCGACGGAAGAAGAGTGGCAGAGGTTACTTGGTTCAAAGATTATGGAACAAGGCGGCTGGCCAATGCATTTACCTTACTGGGGTAGCCAGAAGAAAGGCTTGTTTGCTAATGGCAACGTGACCCAACTAAGAGGCACTTCATTGCTGAACGTACTTTGTGTTAAGTAACTCAGATTTAATAGATGAAGAAAACCTCGCGAATGCGGGGTTTTTGTTTATCCATTAGTGATTGTTTCATCATTCTTTCTCTGAAGACGACTGGTTCACCAACTCCAAATACTTCTTCTCAATAAACTCTTTTTCTTTGGCTTGATGTAGCATCTGCTTTTGCATGGTAATAAGTTTTTGCTGTAATTCTTCTGAGCTTCTGTCAGTAGAGCCTGCTCCAGGCTGGGCGGAAAGCTGGCGCTTATACTCATCAATTGTTGCTTGTAACTTTTGTTTTTCTTTTCGAAACTCTTCTCTCGACTCTAGTACTCCAGCATTTTCACTGATCATGATGTACTCTTTTTCCAAGTGCTCAAACTGCTTTTCGAGATCCTCTTTTTGCTGGCGAAGACTTTCGACTGTGTCATCTTTCTCTAAAAGAACCCCTTTGGCTTTTCTTAGTTTACTGACGCTTGTATTGAGGTCATTTTTCAATTTTTTTATTAACTGGTGGGACTTATTGAGCTTATTGTTTAAGTCGTCGATCGCCTCTAGTTCTTGCTCGCTTCTCGGTGCTGATGATGATTGGATGGAAGACAATTGATTTTCGAGTGCTTTGTGGACTTGAACGAGTGCGTTGAGTGTTTCATTGTTATTTTTCGCGTCCTTTATAGCATTTTCAAATGACTCTTGATGTTTACGGCGTTCATCATCGTCTATTTCGTTAGCCCGTATTTGTACGGTGAACTTACGCAGTTCACGCAGCATAAGATACAGAATGAGGAACCAGAACAGTAAAATGACTAAACCAGAGTTAATGGCTAAAGAAAGTAAAAGGTTAGTGTCGATTTGGGATAAAAACTCATCTAATGACATAACACTCGCTGTTCCTTGAAGGTGTATATGACTAAGTTTAGGTGCTGTTAATAATCATGCCTATAATTTAAGCAGTGACGTAATTGATGGGGCTATTGTTCGGGTGAAAATACTAATTGTTGATGATAGTAAAGCGACTCTAGAGATTGTGCGTAGAGCTCTTGAAAATTTTGGCTATCGACGTCTATCTATAGAAAAGACCGATAATGCGTTCGAAGCGCTTGAAAAAATAGAACATTGGCAACCCGAGATCGTTCTAACGGATTGGCATATGCCGGATATGAGCGGTTTAGAGCTGGTGGAAGCTGTCTCTGATAAATTCCCTGCTATCAAGATAGCCATGGTTACAACAGTCGATGACGAGGAGCAGATCGCTCTGGCACATTCAGCCGGTGCTAGCTTCGTATTGTCTAAGCCTTTTGATGATGAAGACCTTCACCAAAAACTATTGCCTTTGGTTCAAGGCGCGGAAGATAACCAATTTGAGCTTGAGCAAATAGTTGAAGTGCAGCAAGAGCTGGCGCTGCCTAAATTGTCTCAGTTTGAAAAATTGCTGAAGAAGGTAGTGCATGAAGATATTGAACTGCATAACATTCGACAACAAGAGTTTGATGAAACTAAGTTGCCTTTTCTGATGGCAATTTATGGGGATGGTGAAACTCAAAAGCCCCGAGCTGTCGCTATTTTAGATATTTATGCGGTCTGTGTTTTTTCTTCAGAGAATCCTGATATATCAGAAGAAGAATTACAAAAAACGATCCATAACAAAGTGATCAGTAAGGCTATATTTGAAACGTGCCAGCAAACCTTAGATAAATCTGCCTTGGCATTTTTGGATTCCAATTCCCGCAAGAGTTTACGATTGAAAAACACCAGTTTTGTGCCGAGTGCGTTCGATAAGTTGAAGGTATTATTTGCTAAGCCAGCAGACAAAAGAGTCGACTTTTCTTGTCAGCTAAAAGGAATGGCGCAAGGGAAGGTTACAATTGTAGGTTTCTAAAAAAGCAGGCTCTAGAGCCTGCTTTTAAAATTAATGCAATGAGATTGCATTAACGCATAGTAACGAACTCTTCAGAACCTGTTGGGTGAATCGCTACAACTGCATCGAAATCAGCCTTAGTTGCGCCCATCTTCATTGCGACAGCGAAACCCTGGATCATCTCATCAACAGTAAAGCCAATGCCGTGTAGGCCAACGACTGTTTCTTCTTCACCAGCACATACTAGCTTCATCTTACAAGGTTGACGGTGCTTAGTTACTGCAGTGTACATTGCAGTAAAGCCTGATGTGTAAACCTTGATGTTGTCTTTGCCGTACTTCGCTTCAGCTTCTTGAGTCGTAAGACCGATAGTACCGATTGGAGGGTGGCTGAATACAACCGTTGGTACCAATTCGTAATCCATCTTAGCGTTGGTCTTACCGTTGAATAGGCGCTCAGAAAGCTGACGACCAGCTTTAACCGCAACAGGTGTTAGCTCGATACCACCTTCCATGATGTCACCTACACAGTAGATGCCTTTCACGTTAGTCTCTTGGTATTCGTCTACCTTGATGTAACCACGGTCGTTGGTTGCTACGCCTGTTACGTCTAGGTTGATGGCATCCGTCGCAGGGTGGCGACCAATCGCCCAAATTAGCGTATCAACGTTTTGAGTTTCACCGTTTTCTAGGTGAAGCGTTAGGCTACCATCTTCTTCTTTAACCACTTCTTTTGGTACAGAATGAGTATGAAGAGTTGGGCCTTCTGCGTTCATTACTTCAACTAGCGTTTCTACGATCATTGGATCGAAGCTACGTAGAGGAGACTCTTTACGGCAGAAAAGGTGAGTTTCAGACCCTAGTGAGTGCATAACACCTGCAATCTCTACTGCAATGTAGCCAGCACCGATAACAGCAACGCGCTTAGGTTGCTCCATTAGCTCGAAGAAGCCGTTTGAGTCAATACCGTGCTCTGCGCCTGGAATGTTTGGAATAGTTGGGCGACCGCCAACAGCAATGGTGATGTGGTCAGCAGTGTATAGCTCGCCGTTCACTTCTACTGTTTTTGCATCAACAAACTTAGCAAAGCCTTTGATCACGTTTACTTTGTTGTTGCCTAGTACGCGATCGTAAGATTGGTGGATACGGCCAATGTAAGCTTGGCGGTTTTCGATCATTTTGTTCCATTTGAACTCTTTCAGCTCAACGTCAAAACCGTAGTCTTCCGCGTATAGGTTAATTGCTTCAGCAACTTGAGCGCCGTGCCACATAACTTTCTTCGGTACACAACCAACGTTCACACAAGTACCACCAAGGTCTTGAGCTTCAATAAGTGCCACTTTTGCGCCGTACATAGAAGCACGGTTCGCTGAAGCAATACCGCCTGAGCCGCCGCCGATACAGATGTAATCAAAATGAGTCGCCATGACTTTCTCCATTTATTAAGGGGTTAAGCTGCGATACTCCAAAAGTTGTGTTCGCACTTACCCATTATTTTTAATTTAGTACTTTTGTAATTTAGATATGGAGGAGAGATCGGTTGAACTCAATCTCCCCGTTTAAATTTTATTCAGGTACCGCTATTGACTGAAATTGTCACAGCTTACTCTGGAACAATCCATTCCACTTTCACATGACCTGTTGCTGGTGCAATCGCGTCTTTTAAGAAAGGTAGAATCGCATTCATTTGGCTTTCTAGCTTCCATGGTGGATTGATTACAATCATGCCTGATGCAGTCATACCGCGCTCGTTGGTATCAGGTGAAACACCTAACTCGATTTGTAAGATTTTACGGATGCCTAAGCCTTCTAGGCCTTCGATCATATCTTCGATATCGCAACGGTTAACCACTGGATACCAAATTGCGTAAATACCAGTAGCCCAACGTTTGTGACTTTGTGCAATCGCTGTCACGACATCACGGTATTCCTTTGCTAGTTCGTAGGGTGGATCAATTAATACCAAGCCACGACGCTCTTTAGGAGGCAAGCTGCCCTTTAAACGCTGGAAGCCATCTTCTTTGTAGATAGAAACTTGGCGATCGCGGTGGAATTCTTGCTCTAGCAGAGGGTGATCTGCTGGGTGCAGTTCTGTCAAAACCATACGGTCTTGTTCACGTAAATGAGCGCGAGCAACACGTGGTGAGCCTGGGTAGAAACGCAGATTTTCACCATTGTTGAGGTCTGCAATAGCATCCAGGTAGCTTTGAATATCCTCAGGGATACCTTGCTTGTCCATTTCATTCATAGACCAAAGGCGAGCGATGCCTTGCTTGTACTCACCTGTTTTCTCAGACCATTCGTGGGTTAAATCGTAACGACCTACACCAGAGTGGGTATCGTGGTAGACAAAAGGCTTATCTTTTTGTTTCAAAGCGTTAAGAATAAGGCTTTGTACGATATGTTTAACCACGTCGGCATGGTTGCCAGCGTGGAAGCTGTGGCGATAACTTAACAAATTAAACTCTCGTGACACTCTTGTGATGAGTGTAGTTAGTGTAGGTGGATATAATCAGTTCATTATACGCGACTATTGAAATTTCTATAAGCTACCACTATTTAATAGTTAGCTACTTAAGGTTTTTCTTTTGTTATTTGCCCTTATGGGCGAACTTGATAACCTGTAAGACGATCCAATTCGAAGAAAGACGACAAGTCTGAAACCCAAAGGAATGTTTATATGTCTAACCCGCTACTCACTTTTACGGATTTACCTCCGTTTTCTCTTATTAAGCCAGAACATGTAAAACCTGCGGTTGAAGCGGTAATCGCTGATTGTCGCCAAAAAATAGAACAAGTATTAGAAAACAATTCAGCGCCAAGCTGGGATAACTTGATCGCGCCAATTGAAGAAGTTGACGATCGCCTAAGCCGCATTTGGTCACCTGTCAGCCATATGAACTCGGTCGTGAACAGTGATGAACTGCGTGATGCGTACGAAAGCTGCCTGCCAATTCTGTCTGAGTATGGTACTTGGGTTGGTCAACACAAAGGGTTGTTTGAAGCGTACAAAGCAATCAAGGCGAGTGGTGAATTTGCTTCATTAACGCAAGCTCAAAAAAAGACGATTACTGACGCTCTACGTGACTTTGAGTTATCGGGTATCGGTTTACCAGCAGATGAACAGCACCGCTACGGTGAGATCAGCAAGCGCATGTCAGAACTAGGCTCACAATTCTCAAATAATGTGCTAGATGCCACTATGGGGTGGACCAAGCAAATTACTGATGTTGAAGAGCTAGCTGGTATGCCTGAATCGGCACTTGCTGCTGCGAAAGCATCGGCTGAGTCGAAAGAGCTTGAAGGTTACCTTCTTACTTTGGATATTCCGTCTTACCTACCAGTAATGACTTACTGTGATAATAAAGAGCTACGCAAAGAGTTGTACGAAGCATACGTGACTCGTGCATCTGACCGTGGTCCAAATGCGGGTAAGTGGGATAATACTGAGATCATCACTGAACAATTAAAACTGCGTCATGAAATTGCTCGTATGTTGGGCTTTGGCAGCTACAGTGAAAAATCGCTGGCAACTAAAATGGCGGAAACGTCAGATCAAGTTCTTGGCTTCTTGAATAACTTAGCGGTAAAAGCGAAGCCACAAGGTGAGCGTGAAGTAGAAGAGTTACGTCAATTTGCAGAAAAAGAATTTGGTGTCTCTGAATTAGATCTTTGGGATATCGCTTACTACAGCGAAAAGCAAAAACAAAAACTGTTTGAAATATCTGATGAAGAATTGCGTCCATACTTCCCTGAATCTAAAGCGGTATCTGGCCTGTTTGAAGTGCTAAACCGTGTGTTTGGTATGTCAGTGACTGAGCGTGAAGGTATTGATACTTGGCACGAGTCAGTACGCTTCTTTGATATTTTTGATGAAGAAGGCACGCTGCGCGGTAGCTTCTACCTTGACCTATACGCTCGTGAGCACAAGCGTGGTGGTGCATGGATGGATGATTGTCGTGGCCGTCGAATCACAGAGTCTGGCGACCTACAAACACCTGTGGCTTACCTAACGTGTAACTTCAATAAACCAGTGGGTGATAAGCCTGCATTGTTTACTCATGATGAAGTCGTTACGTTATTCCACGAATTTGGCCATGGTATTCACCATATGCTGACTCAAGTTGAGGCGGGTGCGGTTTCTGGTATCAACGGCGTACCTTGGGATGCTGTTGAGCTACCAAGTCAGTTCCTAGAAAACTGGTGCTGGGAAGAGGAAGCGCTAGCGTTCATCTCGGGTCACTTTGAAACGGGTGAAGCTCTGCCAAAAGAGATGTTAGAGAAAATGCTGGCAGCGAAAAACTTCCAGTCTGCGATGTTTATTCTACGTCAGCTTGAGTTTGGTCTATTCGACTTCACCCTACATGCAGAATACGACCCTGAAGTGGGTGCGCGTGTTTTAGAGACATTGAAAGACGTGAAATCAAAAGTAGCGGTTCTACCAAGTATTGAATGGAACCGCTTCTCACATAGTTTTGGTCATATCTTCGCTGGTGGTTATAGCGCTGGTTACTACAGCTACCTGTGGGCGGAAGTACTTTCAGCGGATGCATTCTCGGCATTTGAAGAAGAAGGCATTTTCAATACTGAAACTGGCCAACGCTTCCTAAATAACATTCTTGAAATGGGTGGCAGTGAAGAACCTATGGAGCTGTTCAAACGCTTCCGTGGTCGTGAGCCACAAATCGATGCGATGCTACGCCATGCAGGTATTCAAGCTTAAGCCCTCGTAAAGCTTGTAACGAAAAAGAGCCTCAATCGAGGCTCTTTTTGTATCTAAAACTTTCTTCATACGAATCTTGCTAAGAGCTAAGGGTTTACGTTACGGTTGATTGGGTTTTGCAGAGAGATCAGAGTCTCAGTCGACTGCACTTCATCAATCGCTTGCAGCTTGTCTATCAATACAAATTGGAGCTCTTCAATCGACTTACACATCAGCTTTACAAAAATATTGTAAGCTCCAGTGGTGTAGTAAGCCTCGACCACTTCATCTAGTGCGTTGAGTTTGGCGATGGCGGAATGGTAATCACGAGCGGCATTTAGGTTAATACCAATAAAGCAGCACACGTCGTACCCGAGTTTCTTGGTATTGACGATCACTTCCGTGCCTTGAATGATATCGGCTGATTTCATCTTTTCGATACGCACATGAATCGTCGCAGGGCTCACATCAAATAACTTTGCCATTTCCGCGTAAGGCGTTCGCGCATCTTCCATTAACGTTTTTAGAATCGCACGGTCTAAATCGTCTAAACGAGGTTGTGGTGTCGACATATCGAATCCTTGTTATAGAGTGAAAACTTATCGGATGAAGTACATTTAATGCTCAGGGGTGATAATATTAGCAGTATCCATGTTGTTAAGGTGAAGTCAGTGCGCTTTTATTTTATTTTTCTTCTACTGCTTTTGAGCTTTTTTGCTAAAGCAGAAACAAAAGATGTGCTAGTTGTTCACTCCTACCATCATGGTTTCTTTTGGACGGACCGCTTTCAGAGTGGATTTTCTGGTCAATTAGAAAATGAAGACATTTCTTATCGAGTGGTATACCTCGACACCAAACGTACTCAAAGCGAAGAATACCTCGAACAAATTTACCAACTGTATAAAACCAAATTTAGCCAAGAGCAATTCAGCGCAATCGTCGTTAGTGATAATAATGCGTTGAATATAATGCAGCGTCTGGCACCTGAGTTGGGTGATACACCGGTGATATTTGGCGGCATTAATAACTACTCCCCAGAGCTTCATAGCGATATTAACGCTACAGGTGTCACTGAAGACATCGATCTATTAAGCAATATTGCGCTCATTGAACGTTTACAGAGCAATGTGGAAGAAATTCTAGTGGTGTCTGATTTCTCTATAACCGGTGAGGCTGTTCGTGCACAAGTCGATAAGTTTCTGGATGAGAACCCGAGATATCGTTCAATTGTGAAGCATTATATTCCTGACTCTTACGCGGAAATGAAGAAGAAAGCTAGCCAGATGAACAACGCTAACAGCGTGCTCTTTTGGGTGTATTATCGTGATCAGCAAGGCAATATTAGTGATGACCAAGACTGGATCGAACTCAACCAGCAGTCGAATGCACCTATCTACATGGTTCATGACCTTGGATTAGGGCATGGTGCGATTGGTGGTGTTATCCAAAGTGGCTTTGTACAAGGCCGAGAGGCCGCACGTATATTAAAAAAAGTGCTTTCTAGTGAGCCACAAGCACAATTGCCGTCGGTCAGAACGGGGTCGCCTGAAATTAAGCTCGACTATCAGATGGTGAAGCGTTGGAACCTTGGCGCTGAAGGGGAGTTCGCGGCGACTTTCTTCAACAAACCTCAACCATTTTTGGCTCGCTATCAAGCTGAAATTCGTACTCTGGGCAGTGCGTTTGTGTTGATGGCCGTGATTATTTTGGCTTTGGGTTATTACTTAAAACGCCTAAAGCAAAGTGAATCAACCAGCCGTAAAAACCAACTCCTTCTGGAATCTATATTCGATCAAAGTTTGCAATATATAGGTATTGTCGACCTACAGGGTAAGTTGGTGTCGAGTAACAGCAAGCTCCATGAACTGCTTTACCATGAAGGCTTTCAGTTAGATGCTGCATTATGGCAGCACAAGTATTGGGAAGCTTCGACAGCGAAAACTTTATCGGATTACTTTCTGAATGATCTTGCTAACGGTGCTTTGCATTTTGAGGGTGAAATTTGGGACAGAGAGCTTGGCGCTGTCGTTCTTGAAATCTCGCTCAAGCCGTTGCCGAATCAAAATCAGAATCAAGCTCAAATGCTATTTGAAGCGCGTGACATTACGTCACGTAAGTTGACTGAAAATAAACTGTTTCAACGTGAATCTAACCTACGCCTTTATTACGATAAACAGCCAGTGATGATGATTACACTGGATGTGAATAACCGTATCCAACAGGTTAACCAATTTACAGAGCAACTGCTTGGCTACCCACTCGACCAACTACTGGGGCATCGACCACGTGAGTTCTACGTCGATGACAATGCGCTGATCCCTCGCCAAGTGTTACTACTTCCTCAACAAGCGATGAAAGGCGTATGGCGACGAGATATAGAGTATCGCCATGCCAATGGTCAGACGGTTTGGGTTCGAGAAAATATTCGCCCATTGGTTGACTCTGATCAGCTATTGATTGTTGGCGAAGACATTACCGAAACACGAGCTCTCGCTGAGCAACTAGAGTATCAAGCGAGCTACGATCTGCTAACTGATACGTATAACCGTAACTACTTTGAAACTGTGTTGGCGAAATCGCTTAAAGAAGTTGAAAGCCACATGCGTACTCATGCGATGTTGTATCTCGATTTAGACCAACTGAAAGTGCTTAATGATACGGCGGGCCATGACGCCGGTGATGCTGCGATCTTGTTCTGTGCCGGATTGTTAGAAGACGTATTGCCGTATAAGGCAGTATTGGCGCGTATGGGCAGTGATGAGTTTGCGGTGCTTTTGAAAGACTGTACTGAGCGCGACGCCATTAACGTTTGTCGTACCATCATTGAAACGTTAAGTGAGCAGGCTTTCTTGTGGGATGATATTCGACTGCATTTGACCTGTTCTATTGGAATTCGCTTAATTGACCATACTGCTTCCTCGCCACAAACCGTGCACGCACAAGCGGATGCTGCGTGTCATGCCGCGAAAGATGAAGGTCGTAACCGCTACACCTTATACCAAGTCGATGATGAAGCTCAGCAGCGTCGCCACTTAGAAATGGCCAGCGTTAACCTAGTACATGATGCATTAGCCCATGATCGTTTAGAACTGTTTGCTCAACGTATTTTGAACCTCGATGGAAGCAGCGAGTTAATGCACTTCGAGATTTTGGTACGTATTAAAAACAATAAAGGTGAATACGTATCGCCAGGTATATTTATGCCTGCTTCTGAACGTTATAACGTCGCCCATTTGATTGATCGCCAAGTCGTCACTCAAACCTTGCAGTGGTTAGAGAGTCACCCTGAAGCTATTGAAGAACTCGGGTTATGCTCAATAAACCTGTCTGGACATTCTATGGGGAACAACGAATTTATCGAGTTCTTACTGAATAGCCTGAGCGAATCGGCAGTACCTTGTGAAAAGCTGTGTTTTGAAATTACTGAAACTGCTGCCATGAGTAACATGAATCAGGCGATTGAACTGTTTAGCCGATTGAAAGATCTCGGTTGCATCATTGCACTTGATGACTTTGGCTCTGGCTTATCTTCGTTTGGGTATTTGAAAAAGCTTCCGGTTGATATCGTTAAAATTGATGGCATTTTTGTGCGTGATATCGATGTGAATGAAATGGACTACGTGATGGTTCGTTCAATTAACGATTTAGCGCAGCAAATGGGCAAACGCACCGTGGCTGAGTTTGTCGAAAACACTCAAATTATCGATAAGCTTATCGAACTAGGCGTGAATTATGGTCAAGGTTATATTATTGGCCGCCCTATGCCGTTAGCTGAATTAGTCGATGAGCTTAGGTTAGAAAAGAACGTGTAGCAGGGCGAGTAACTCATTCTTATTTTTCATTCAATCGGGTACACTGCGGCCTCTTTGACAACCTCACTTTGGTGGAGAACCCCTTGCAGCTTCAACTTATTTGCGAAGATCCTAATCAAGCCGAACGCTTAGAAACGTTAGCGGCACGTTGGCATTTAACTCACGATGAAAGCAGTGAGTTCGCATTGGTACTGACCGCGCAAAGATTAGAACTACGAAAAGTCGATGAGCCTAAATTAGGTGCGATTTTTGTAGATTTGATTGGCGGTGCTGTAGGTCATAGACGTAAGTTCGGTGGCGGAAAAGGGCAGGCTATCGCGAAAGCTGCGGGTTTGAACAAAGGCGCAACGCCAACCGTACTAGACGGAACGGCAGGTTTAGGGCGTGATGCGTTTGTGTTGGCGTCGCTGGGCTGTAAAGTGCAAATGGTCGAGCGTCACCCTGTGGTGGCTGCGCTACTTGATGATGGTATAGAGCGTGCCAAGCAAGACCCAGATATAGGTTCTTGGGTTGGTGAACGTATGAAGTTACTGCATGCTTCTAGCCATGATGCATTAGATAGGCTCGCTCAAGATCCTGATTTTGAGCAACCTGATGTGGTGTATTTAGACCCTATGTACCCACACCCAGAGAATAAAAAGAAATCGGCATTAGTAAAAAAAGAGATGCGAGTATTCCAATCTTTAGTGGGTGCAGATCTCGATGCTGATTGTCTACTTCAGCCTGCTTTAGAACTTGCTAGTAAACGAGTTGTAGTGAAAAGACCAGACTACGCAGCATGGTTAGATGAGCAGAAACCAAGTATGGCGATTGAAACCAAAAAAAATCGTTTTGATGTCTATGTAAAGGCATCAATGACTTAGCACTTTTATACAAAATAGTTGCCAATAAAGCCTTGCGTAAAACGCGGTCTAAAGGTATATCTAACTAAGAATCATTATTATTCTTAGCTGGAGTTGTAGCATGGCTAAACGTTTTTGTAAGTTAAATCGCCGAGATATTATGGAGCACTTAGGTGAGATCCACAGTCTGGTTACCGAACCTAAGTTTGTGTGCCGTTCATGTGCTCGCTCTTCTGCCGATAAAGATAACTTATGTAAGCCAGCCGCTATTCCGCCCGCAAGCTGTCAAAGTAAACCAGACGCTGAAAAAGCCACGTGTGGATTGTTGGCAGAAACACTACCAAGCCGCGTTGAACCTGTTGCTGTTCATTTTATTGACCCTAATGAAGATGCAAGCCCAGCTTCTCTTGATAAGAAATCATTGAAGAAAGCGAAAAAGGCACTCAAGCACCAGAAAAAACAGGCTAAGAAACTCGCAAAAGTGGTGAAAAAGCAGCAAAAGCTACTTAAAAAGCACCAGATGTTAGAGAAGCAGTTCAGTAGACTGAATCAAAACATTAGTATGATTGAAGAGACGACCTTTAGCGCTGAACAAGTGCATTAATGTAAAAATACAGAGATAAAAGATTCAAAAAAAGAGCGCCTTAAATGGGCGCTCTTTTTGTTTTCATCTTCTGGTTTTTTTAAGACAGATTAATGGGCTGTTGTTGGCGTTCGCTGCACGCGCTTTTTGACCCAGGTTTCATTAACCAAAAGTGACAGTAAGATAATCCCACCGCCAATTGATAAACGCACTAAATCTACGTCTCGATTCCAAATCAGTATGTTTACAACTAACCCTGCTGGAACTAACACATTATTCATTACCGCTAGTGCACCGGCGTTAACCATGCATGAACCTTTATTCCACATGAAGTAACCCAGACCAGAAGCAATAAGACCTAGATACGTGAGAATGCCCCATTGTAATGATGTGGTTGGTAGCTTCTCTGTGCTGCCTAATAGCAAGAAGGCAACAGTAGCAACACACAGAGCTCCTAGATAGAAATAGCCAAAGATAGAGTGCTGAGGAAGCTCGATTTGTTCATTTTCCATCATCACCTTGTAGCCTACTTGTCCAATAGCAAAACAAAGGTTTGCCCCTTGAACGACTAAAAAGCCAACTAAGAAGTTTTCGTTAATACCTGCGAATTTAATGAAGGCTGCCCCGAGAACAGCAATCGCAGCGGTCACTAAATACCAAGGTGAGAAACGCCCTTTTAACAGATCGTAAAGCAAGGTGATGTAGATAGGGGTAAACACTGTAAACAGTAAAACTTCAGGTACAGAAAGGAGTAGGAAAGATTGGTAATAGAAGCAATACATCAGCCCTAGCTGGATTCCACCAATGGCCATGAGTTTGGCAATCAATGCTTTAGGGACATTACGGAATTTGAGGAAAGGTAAAAATACTAGGCTAGCGAGACCTACACGCATTAATACCGAAAACCATGAGTCAACCTGACCAGCGAGGTAAACGCCAATCAGGCTGAATGAGAAAGCCCAAAGTAGGGTGACGGCAACAAGATAATTCATAAATAATAATCAGTTCATAAATGTATGGGCTGCAGTCTATCTGAGTTTTTTATATTAGTCCTGAGAATCCTTAAGAGGAATGACCAGCATATCGACTGGCGAGGTATTAATCAGTTGCTTAGTCGAAGACAGCAGCTTGCTCCAGAAATCTTGGTGGTGACCACACACAACTAAATCAATATTAAATTCGTTGATCGTGTCGCAAAGTTCATTACTGAGATCACCGCTACCGACTAAAGTATGAGTAACCGGATAACGCGCATGTTCAGCAAAATTTTGCAATTGAACACGTGAAGCTTCCATCGCCTGATGCTGGGTTTCTGCCATATTGATGTCGATTAGCCCGGTATAAAGCTCAGCATAATTGATATCGATGTGAATGAACGAAACCTTTGCGTTAAGTGGTTTAGCAAGGGCTACGGCTTTATCTACTAAGACTTTACTGTCGTCGGATAGATCGACGGCGACTAGAATATGTTGGTAACTCATACGACTATCTCCCTATTAATGCTCTCATTATAGGTTAGCACCAGACACGTTGAATTTTTGCCAAAGTGATCTCAATATCTAGTGGACTGTCTAAATAATTGGATAAAGATTAGGCTGCATTATGTAAGTTAATTAATGATATAGTAGAGAAAATTACAGTCGTTACTAGGAGACATTAATGTTGTCTAAAACTATGGTCGAACAACTCAATGAGCAAATTAATCTAGAATTTTTCTCATCCAATCTATACTTACAAATGAGTGCTTGGTGTGAAGACAAAGGATTCGAAGGTGCAGCAGAATTTTTGCGTGCTCATGCAGTAGAAGAAATGGAGCACATGCAGCGTCTATTTACTTATGTAAGCGAGACGGGTGCAATGCCTATTTTAGGTGCAATTGAAGCACCTAGTCATGAGTTTGAAAGCCTAGGTGCGGTGTTCCGTGAAACTTACGAGCACGAGCAAATGATTACTCAACAAATCAATAAACTTGCTCATGTTGCTTTCACTAACCAAGACTACTCAACGTTTAACTTCCTGCAATGGTACGTTGCAGAGCAGCACGAAGAAGAGAAGTTGTTTAAAGGTATTTTGGATAAGCTGGAACTTGTTGGTGAAGATGGCAAAGCATTGTTCTTCATCGATAAAGATTTAGCGCAATTGGCAAAGGAAGGTTCATCTTCAATTATGGAAGCTCCTGCAGTTTAATACTGTGAGAAACTAGCCACCTCTGGTTGTCTTTTTCTCTTGAGCCTCTTGAAGATGTAGGGAGGAAAAGATGATCAGCGGCGATACAATTCTATTTGCACTAATGTTGGTGACATGTACCAACTGGGCTCGCTATTTAACGGCGTTACGCACACTAATCTACATTATGCGCGAAGCTCACCCTCTCTTGTACCAACAAGTTGATGGCGGTGGGTTCTTTACCACGCACGGTAATGTTCAAAAACAAGTTCGCCTTTTCTCATACATCAAAAGTAAAGAGTATCATCATCACCATGATGAGGTTTTTACTTCGAAGTGTGACCGAGTAAGGGAGCTGTTCATCCTCTCTGTATCTTTACTCGCGGTTACCCTACTCGCAGCTTTTATTGTTTAGCGACTAATCTAGTTGGATTAAAGCTTCAGTAAACGTGTAGGTTTCAGCAAACGAGAAACGGATTGGATGCAGAGCTCGACATTATTGTGTCGCGTGATAGTGCCGCTTGATTGAAAATCCATCTTAATAGTGTGGAGCTAGCCTATTGCGTGAATATTCACCAATTGCATTGTGGGAATTTGTCGTTAAAATAGCGACCAATTAGTAAGGATGTGCTGTTTCGCACATCCTTTTTTATTTGGTGAAACCCTAGCGACAGGAAGTGGCCGGGCTGAACGTTGAAGATGTGGTAAGCAGACAGCTATGAGTGAAAAATTTGATGTAATCGTAATTGGTGCAGGTGCTGCCGGTTTAATGTGTGCAGCAGAGGCTGGCAAACGTGGTCGCCGAGTACTTGTTATTGATCACGCAAAAAAGCCAGGTCGTAAGATCCTAATTTCAGGTGGCGGTCGCTGTAATTTCACCAATAACGATGTTGCTGCCAGTAATTACCTGTGTCAAAACCCTCACTTCGTAAAGTCTGCACTTTCTCAGTACACCAACTGGGATTTTATCTCGATGGTTTACAAGTACGAGATTGATTTTGAAGAGCGCGACCATGGTCAACTGTTCTGCTTAGACTCGGCAAAAGACATCGTTAATATGTTGCTTGAAGAGTGCAAAATGCCAAATGTTGAACAGCGCTACCGTTGTGATGTTCACTCTATCGAGAAAACAGAGACAGGCTTCAAACTGCACGCCAATGCGGATCACTTAGAGTGCGACTCTTTGGTTGTCGCGACAGGTGGACTTTCAATGCCAAAATTAGGCGCAACGCCGTTTGGTTATAAAGTCGCAGAGCAATTTGGTTTGCCAATCATTCCAACTACTGCGGGTTTGGTTCCTTTTACATTACACAAGCAAGACAAAGAAGATTTCTCTGAATTATCAGGTATCGCGATCCCAACGGAGATCACCGCTCAAGACGGAACACTATTCAAAGAAGCGCTGTTGTTTACTCACCGAGGTTTATCCGGCCCTGCGGTTTTACAAATTTCATCTTTCTGGAAAGCAGGCCAAGCGGTTTCTATCAACCTAGTCCCTCAAACTGACGTGATGGAGTTGCTTGAAGAGTCGCGTGAAAATCACCCAAATCAAAGTTTGAAAAACACTCTGGCAAAAGCTTTACCTAAACGTTTGGTAGAAGTACTAATTGAGCGCAAAGAGTTTGAAGATAAGCCGCTAAAGCAGTTTAACCAAAAGCAGTTGCAAGAAATTGCTCACCATTTAGAAAACTGGTCAATTGCTCCAAATGGCACAGAGGGCTATCGCACGGCTGAAGTGACTTTGGGCGGTGTAGACACGGATTACCTCTCTTCAAAAACGATGGAATGCAAAAAAGTACCGGGTTTGTATTTCATTGGTGAAGTGATGGATGTGACGGGCTGGCTTGGTGGATATAACTTCCAATGGTGCTGGTCGAGCGGTTTTGTTGCCGGTCAGTGGGCGTAGAGTTACTTAACCTAGGCGCATTTATCATTTAAGAATTGCTCACTCTAAAGCGGCAAAACTGTTCTATATTAAGAATGGTGGCATGCAAAGGAGTGAGCAAATGAGCCAACAAGCGTTGATATCCCGTCTCAATGAACTTCCCCGCATTGAGAGCATTCTTCAAGAATTGCTTGAAATGGTTAATAAAGAAAACGTCGACTTTGGCGAGCTCTCTAAAAAAATGTCGATGGAGCAAGTGCTCAGTGCGCGAATTCTGCGTATGGCTAACTCAGCACATTTCGGAGGCAATAAACCGGTAGCAACCATCAACGATGCCATTATTCGGGTTGGTAGTGGGGCCGTTCGAACACTCGTATCTTCTTCTATCCTTTCTAGTGCTTTTCCTAAAATAGAAACTCTTAACGTTAAAGACTACTGGTCGAATACCTTTGAAATTTCGATGATTGCTAGCAAGCTTGCTGGGCAAGTTGGGCTAGATGCTAACGAAGTATTTACCACGGGCGTTCTGCATAACATTGGTGAACTGATGATCCATTCATTAGCGCCAGAGCAAGCCGTAGAAATCGCAACTCGTGTCGATGCTGGTGAAAGTACACTCGCGGTGCAAAGAGAGGTTCTAGGAACAGATGCGCCCGAACTGGGCTCCCGTTTAGCACAAGCTTGGAAGTTTCCACCTGAGATGGCGGACGCAATTGCTAATGTGAACCGCCCCGGAAAAGCTCGAGTCTCGAAGAAATTAGCCTGCTTGATGTATCTCTCTCGTGAGGTTCATAACCGTTGGGACTCAATGCTGGATGACAGTGAGAAACAGCAGTTCATTCATAGCCACCCTGCAGCAAAAGCGTTGGATATCTCAGAAGATATGATAGCGGTGATCGACAATGTTCGTGGGCAAGGCAGTGAATTAGCGTATGAGTTGTTCTCGGATTAAGTCCACAGGTTGATAGATATGAAAAAGGCTAGCGAGTGCTAGCCTTTTTCTTTTGGTGCTGTGTTGTTTTAATATCGCTCAGTCGGTTTATTTCTCACTTGCGAGCTTTTTACCTTTCGAAAACTTCACCTGCTGAATGACCAAACCGGTAATAATCAACATTAAACCAATCAAAGTCGTAGGGTGGATCTCTTCACCGATGATGGTTGCTAACAGCATTAACGACACAAACGGTGAAGCAAAAATCAGGTTGCTGATACGAGCGGTGCTGTTGGTTAGCTTTAGGGCGCTGAGCCAGAGTACGAAGGTGATCCCCATTTCAAATAGCCCCACGTAAGTGACGGCCATCCAACCTTTTAAGCTGATCTGGCTCCAAGCTGCACCTTCATAGAGGCTGATACCAATGGCAAATGGCAGAGAGACAAGGAACCCAAGCAATACGCCAATCACTGGGTCGGCTTTATTCTTGGCGTTTAGAATCCAGTAACCGGCCCACAAAAGTGTAGAGAGTAATGCTAATCCTACGCCTAGTGGGCTTTCAAACTGCATCCCAAGTATGTCGCCTTTGGTCGCTATTACGACAACCCCGAAGTAACTGAATGCACAGGCAACCCAATCTTTCTTACGGATCTTTTGACCCAAAAAAACTGCTGCCATTAAGGTCAGCGTGATTGCCCAGCTGTAGTTGATTGCTTGCGCTTGAGAAGCTGGCAATAAGTCGTAGGCTTTGAACAGAATTAAGTAATAAGCCAGTGGGTTTATTAGCCCTAGCAGTAAGTAATACCAAGGGTTCGATAAGAAGGTGGTAGAGAGTTGAGACAGTTTTCCTTGGGCAAAGCAAATCGCGATCAGTGCTATCGACGAAACAATACTGGCAACCGTCAGCATTTGAATTGGAGTAAATTCAGCAAGGGTCAGCTTGAATGCAGTAGCGACTGTTGACCACAGCAGTACAGCTGAAAGGCCAAAGCCCAACGCGCGACGTTCGTTCATAGCAACTCGATATTAATTAGTGAATAGGGTACGGAGCGCCTAGTCTATCTGGCGAAATTAGATACGACAAACTGGACATTTATCCAGTATCAAAATACCATTCTAATATGCGTTTATTTTTAGGCTAAATCATTATCATGCAATGGATTATCGAGCACCAAACCACATTAATGGCTGCAGTAGCGGGTTCTGTGACAAGCGGTTTATTTGTCGGCTGGTGGATAAAACAAAAAATGTCTTTTCAACAACAGCTACTCGAACAGCAAATTGAATCTGGTCAGCAGTTGCATGAATCCAATACGAGCCAGCTTAAACAGGCGTTAGAACAAGCGCAGCAAGAGTTAGAAGAATTAGATAGTGAGCGTGATAAAGCCGCTTACGAGCTGAAACAAGCTCACGGCAAAGTGATGGCAGCGATGGAGAAATTACGCTACTTCGAAGCTGTAAAACAAGAGCGTCAGCAGTACGCCGATGAAATTAATCATCTGAAAGATCATAAAGCCGAGCTTGAAGCCGATCTGCGAGAGCAAGAAGCACGTCACGACCAAGAAAACCTCGCCAACAGTGAAAAGCTGCAATTACTAGAACAAGCAGAAAACCGCTTGAAGCAGCAATTTGAACACCTCGCCAATCAGCTGTTTGAAGTGAAAACCGCCAAAGTTGATCAGCAGAATAAACAGAGTTTAGAAGGATTACTGTCACCACTTAAAGAGCAGCTGGAAGGTTTTAAAAAGCAGGTGAATGACAGCTTTAGCCAAGAAGCAAAAGAGCGACATACGTTAGTACATGAACTGAAAAACCTACAGCGCCTCAATGAAAGCATGACTCGTGAAGCCGTGAACCTGACGCAAGCGTTAAAAGGTGATAACAAGCAGCAAGGTAATTGGGGAGAAGTGGTACTGGCGCGGGTCCTCGCGGATTCTGGATTGCGTGAAGGGCATGAATACCAAACTCAAGTAAATTTGCAAAACGAAGCCGGCAAGCGCTACCAACCAGATGTGATTGTTCACTTACCTCAAGACAAACAAGTAGTAGTCGATTCGAAAATGGCTTTGGTCGCGTACGAACGTTACTTTAATGCTGAAACGGATCAGCAGCGAGATGCGGCACTATGTGATCACTTAACTGCGCTACGAGCTCATATTAAAGGGCTAAGTCAAAAAGATTACCATCAACTTAAAGGCATTCAGAGCCTAGACTATGTGTTGATGTTTATTCCCGTAGAGCCTGCTTTTCAAGTGGCAATCCAAGCTGACCCTAGTTTAGTGAAAGATGCGATGGAGCAAAACATCATCTTAGTTAGCCCGACTACATTATTGGTAGCATTGCGCACTATCGATAACCTTTGGCGTAACGAAAGACAAAGTCAAAATGCTAAAATAATTGCAGAGCGAGCAAGTAAACTTTACGACAAATTACGATTATTTGTTGATGACATGGAAGGCTTAGGTGGCGCATTAGATAAAGCGAACCAAAGCTACCAAGGTGCGATGAACAAATTGGCGACAGGCCGTGGCAACGTAATTCGCCAGGCTGAAAGTTTTAAAGAGCTCGGCGTCGAGGTGAAAAAGCCGATTTCTATAAAATTAACAGACTTGGCGCAAAGAGATGCATTTGTCAGCGAAGAGCAGGCCGACAATATGCTAACTGATAGCCCATTTGCGAAAGTGAACCACCAAACTTTCAGTCGAAATCCGTCTCAAGAAGAATCCTAGACGGGATTTTATTTATCTAACAAAGACAACCTGCTGAGGATAAAGTAAACTAATCGATTGCAGCGCCTCCGATGTTATTTTGCGCTGTTGATGAGGACTTACCATGGTAGACAACAGCATGACGGACACAAGCGTGCAATCAAATTCAGCATTAGAATCAGAAACCACTCACTTTGGTTTTGAAACCGTCGCAAAAGACGACAAAGTTGCGAAAGTTGCAGAGGTTTTTCACTCTGTAGCTGCTAAATACGACATCATGAATGATTTGATGTCTGGCGGTGTTCACCGTTTATGGAAGCGTTTCACTATTGACTGTAGCGGCGTACGCCCGGGTCAGCGCATTCTAGACTTAGGTGGTGGTACTGGTGACCTTACCGCAAAATTCTCACGAATTGTTGGCGACACAGGTCATGTGATCTTAGCGGACATCAACAATTCAATGTTGAATGTTGGCCGTGACAAGCTTCGTGATAGCGGCATTGTGGGTAACGTACATTACGTACAAGCAAACGCTGAAGAGCTGCCATTCCCAGACAACTACTTTGACGCAATCACTATCAGCTTCTGTCTACGAAACGTAACAGATAAAGATAAAGCATTGCGCTCTATGTACCGCGTATTGAAGCCCGGTGGCCGTTTGTTAGTACTTGAGTTCTCTAAACCAGTACTAGAGCCACTATCAAAAGTATACGACGCATACTCTTTCCACCTACTGCCAAAAATGGGTGAGCTAATCGCGAACGATGCAGACAGCTATCGTTATCTAGCAGAATCTATCCGCATGCACCCAGATCAAGAAACACTGGAAGGCATGATGCAGAGCGCAGGCTTTGAAAATACGAAGTACTTCAACCTAACGGGTGGCATTGTTGCGCTGCACCGTGGCTACAAATTCTAATTTCTCAAAAGAAATTAGAACGTTAGCTTGTGATGATGTTTGTATTAAATAATTAAGGACTGACATGCCATTCGATCCCTTGGTGACTGCGGTAATTGAAACTTCATTGAATACATTAGTAAACGACGACCCTGAATTGGTGCGTCGTTTGTCTCGTTTAAAAGGGCAAGTGATTCAGGTAAACCTGAAAGAGCTCAATAAAACGTTAACTTTTGTGTTCAGCCAACAAATTGATGTGCTTGCTGATTACGAAGGTAAGCCTGATTGTTACTTATCTCTAAACTTATCGGTGCTGCCAGAGTTACGTGAGCAGTCCAATATTACTCAACTGATTAAGCAAGATAAGTTGATTTTGGATGGGGATATTCAGTTAGCCCAAAAATTTGCTCAACTGATGACAGACTGCAAACCTGACATTGAAGAATGGCTTTCACGAGTTACAGGTGATGTGGTTGCACACACCCTTGTGCAAGGCATTAAAAATGTTGGTGGATTTGTTTCCCAGCAAGCGAATAAGCATCAAAATCATTTAGCTCAAGTACTGACTGAAGAGTGGAAAATTGCACCAGCACCGCTAGAAGTCGCACATTTCTGCGATCAGGTAGATGATGTGAAAAGCACGGCTGCACGTTTAGAAGCGAAGCTTAACGCATTGCTGGAGAAAGCATGACCCCTGCGGAAATAAAGCGCCTTTATCATATCGTTAAAATTCAGCTTGAATACGGTTTAGATGAACTGATGCCTGTGCATCAGCTCACCAAAGCCCCTCTGCTTGCGCGAAAATCTCTGTTTTGGATTAAGAACAAACATCCAGAAAAAGAATTAGGCCATCGCCTGCGTTTAGCGTTGCAAGAGCTTGGCCCAGTGTGGATCAAGTTCGGTCAAATGATGTCGACTCGACGTGACTTGTTCCCTCCGCACATTGCTGACCAGCTGGCTTTATTGCAAGACCAAGTTGCCCCTTTTGACGGCGCACTGGCACAGCAACAGATGGAAGAAGCCCTCGGTGGTAGCTTAGATACATGGTTTGATGACTTTGATATTGAGCCGCTGGCATCTGCATCTATTGCTCAGGTGCATACTGCGAAGCTGAAAGGTAGTGGTCGAGAGATCGTATTGAAGGTTATTCGACCAGATATTCGCCCGGTCATTGATGCAGATCTAAAACTTATGTACCGAATGGCGCGTATAGTCGCCAAAGCAATTCCTGAAGCACGTCGTTTAAAACCGATTGAAGTGGTACGTGAGTACGAAAAAACGCTACTAGATGAGCTGGATTTACGCCGTGAAGCTGCCAACGCAATTCAATTACGTCGCAACTTTGAAGGCAGTGAAGAATTATACGTACCGGAAGTGATTCCTGATCTTAGTAATGAAACTGTCATGGTTTCTGAGCGAATATACGGCATCCAAGTTTCTGATATTCCAATGTTAGAAGCGAACGGTACTAATATGAAATTGCTCGCGGAACGTGGGGTAAGTGTTTTCTTCACCCAAGTATTCCGAGACAGCTTTTTCCATGCAGATATGCATCCTGGCAATGTATTCGTTAATCCAGAGAACCCGGAAAACCCTCAGTGGATCGGTCTTGATTGCGGCATTGTCGGTACATTAAACAGCGAAGATAAACGCTACTTGGCAGAGAACTTGTTGGCTTTCTTTAACCGAGATTACCGAAAAGTGGCTGAGTTGCACGTTGATTCAGGCTGGGTACCACACGACACCAACGTTAATGACTTCGAATTTGCGATTCGCATGGTATGTGAACCAATTTTTGCTAAGCCGTTAGGTGAGATTTCGTTTGGTCATGTACTGCTAAACTTATTTAATACAGCGCGTCGTTTTAATATGGAAGTCCAGCCACAGTTGGTCTTACTACAAAAAACGCTGTTGTATATTGAAGGGTTAGGTCGACAGCTCTATCCACAACTCGATTTATGGGAAACGGCGAAGCCATTCCTAGAAACGTGGATGATGGAACAAGTTGGCCCGCAAGCGGTGATCAACGCAGTAAAAGAGCGCGCACCATTTTGGGCTGAAAAACTGCCTGAGTTGCCTGAGCTTTTATACGATAGCTTGCGCCAAGGTAAAGCTATGAACCAACGTATGGATCAGCTTTATCAAGGTTACCGAGACAGCAAGCGCCAGCAAGCAACCGGTAAGTTTTTGTTTGGTGTTGGAGCAACTTTAGTCGTATGCTCCGCAATATTAGTTTCAAGCCCTTATGAGCAACTGAGTCTGGGCTGTGGCATCGCAGGTGTCACATTTTGGTTGCTAAGTTGGCGAGCTTACCGTCGTTAAGCGGTAGACTCTCTTAATTAATTTTTTAGTGTAGATAGACCCGAGGTAAATGAAATGGGTGGTATTAGTATTTGGCAACTTCTGATCATTGCTGTAATCGTTATTTTGCTGTTCGGAACGAAGAAACTGCGCGGTATGGGTGGTGATCTAGGTTCTGCAGTGAAAGGCTTTAAAAAAGCAATGAGCGATGAAGACAAGGCTGCAGACAAGAAAGATGCAGACTTCGAACCAAAGAACATTGAGCAACAGCAGAAGACTGAAGCGACTGCTGAAACTAAGAAAGACAAAGAGCAGGCGTAAGTCGTGTTTGATATCGGTTTTTGGGAACTGGTATTAATATCTGTCGTTGGGTTAGTGGTTCTTGGACCAGAGCGTTTACCTGTTGCAATTCGCAGTGTGTCTAAGTTTATTGGGCAAGCGAAAAGCATGGCAAAC
Organism: Vibrio makurazakiensis; assembly: GCF_050337375.1. NCBI lineage: Bacteria > Pseudomonadati > Pseudomonadota > Gammaproteobacteria > Vibrionales > Vibrionaceae > Vibrio > Vibrio makurazakiensis. The sequence goes on from NZ_JAKJSW010000017.1 coordinate 42,562, forward strand.
AGTGTGAAAGATGAACTTTCGCACGAGCTAAAAGTTCAAGAGCTTCAAGAAAACCTACGTAAGGCTGAACAAATGGGAATGGATGATTTATCTCCTGACCTAAAAGCATCGGTTGATGAACTCAAGCAGGCTGCTGCTCAAGTTCAACGTCCTTATGCTAAGCCTGATACTGATAACAAGCCTAGCGACGCTGAAGCCAGTGTTGCCGAAGCACCTAGTCACGAGAGCATTCCTGTGAGTAGCGTAGAATCAGTTACGTCAGATAAAAAAGCCGAATAGTCTCGCAAGGAGGAGCCGCCGCATACTGAGCGTAAACTAGTATTCGAGCTGCTCCTTTTCGATCTTCCCGTATAAGAGGTTTGAAATGTCTTCGACTGAGCAGACACAACCTTTAATTAGCCACCTATTAGAACTGCGTAATCGCTTATTGCGTGCCATTCTGGCCGTTTTAGTCGTGTTCTTGGGGCTGATTTATTTTGCAAATGACATTTATGAATTTGTGTCTGCACCTTTGGTAGATCGCCTACCAGAAGGTGCGACTATGATCGCTACCGATGTGGCATCACCATTTTTCACTCCACTGAAACTGACGTTAGTGGCGTCTATTTTCGTTGCAGTACCGTTTATTCTTTATCAGGTGTGGGCATTCGTCGCTCCTGGTTTGTATAAGCATGAGAAACGGTTGATCATGCCGCTTATGGCCTCTAGCTCACTGCTGTTTTACTGTGGTGTTGCGTTTGCCTATTTCGTAGTGTTCCCGTTGGTATTCAGTTTCTTTACGACGATATCTCTTGGGCAGGTAGAGTTTGCGACTGATATATCGAGCTATCTCGATTTTGTATTAGCGTTGTTCTTCGCATTTGGTATTGCGTTTGAAGTGCCTGTTGCGATCATTCTGCTGTGTTGGACTGGTGCAACAACCCCTAAAACGCTATCTGAGAAGCGTCCTTATATCGTCGTTGGTGCATTCATTATTGGTATGATGCTGACACCTCCGGATATGGTTTCACAGACGTTGCTTGCGATCCCAATGTGTATCTTGTTCGAAATTGGCCTGTTCTTCGCACGTTTCTATGTTCGAAAGCCGTCTGAAGAAGACGAGCAGCAACAAGAAGAATAGCGATTAGAAGGGTAACCTACTTTTCGAGTTTAAAAACAAAGGGCTTGCTGAATATCAGCAAGCCCTTTGTTGTTCTGTATTTTAAATTGTTAAGCCTGTGGCTTACTAGAGTGTTAGTACTTTAGCTACTAACAATAAGTACGAAAGCACTTTACAGACCAAATAGAGTGTTGGCGTTGTTGGTCGTCACTTGATCGACTTCTTCAATGCTCATTTCTCTTAAATCAGCTACGCGCTGAGCGACCAGTTGCGTGTAGGCTGGTTCGTTTCGTTTACCTCTATGAGGTACAGGCGCTAAATATGGGCAGTCTGTTTCTAGGATCACGTAGTCCATATTTAGGTGCGGTATTACTTTATCCATCCCGCCATTCTTAAATGTAGATACGCCACCTATGCCTAGGTGAAAACCAAGGTCGTTAATTGCCTGTGCCTCTTCTGCGCTGCCGCCAAAACAATGAAATACACCACGTAGTGAGCCGTCTTGTTCTTGGCGTAGTAGCGTTAAGGTTTCTTCAATTGAGTCGCGGGTATGGATCACTACCGGTAGGTTTAACTCTTTTGCCCAGCCTAATTGAGTGACAAACGCCATTTCTTGTTCGGCTTTAAAAGTCTTGTCCCAGTACAAATCGATACCGATTTCACCAACGGCAATAAAGTCGTGCTTTTCGAACCAACCACGTACCGTTGCCAGGCTTTGCTCAATATCTGCATCAACGTAGCATGGGTGCAGTCCCATCATTGAACGACATACTTCCGGAAACTGAGCCTCGGTTTCTAACATAGGCTTAATGGACTCAAGGTCTATATTGGGAAGAAGAATCTTATTAATACCTTGAGCTAAAGCGCGCTCGACGACTTGCTCTCTGTCGTTATCAAATTCGCTCGCATAGATATGAGCGTGAGTATCAATCATGGTGGTGTCCTGAACTGCTTTGGTTGGGCTGAGTATACGGTAGTGTGAGGACAAGGTCATTTTTTGTAATTTTTGGCTGTTTTTGCTGGGTATTCTATTTTTACTGCTAGCGTCTGAGGTTTTGAGTGATATGCTTTTGCCAAGTAACGGCCAGTTAGTTTTTGGATAGCTGTTTAGTATTTAGATCGGGTAAGGAGAATTTCGTGTCTGTTTCAATTCAAGGTCAATTCCCAGGGCGACGTATGCGTCGTATGCGTAAACATGATTTTAGCCGTCGTCTTATGGCTGAAAACCAGTTATCAGTGAACGACTTAATCTACCCAATGTTTATTCTAATGGGTAAAGACCGTCGTGAGTCAGTAGAGTCGATGCCGGGAATCGAACGTCTATCTATCGATTTGATGCTAGAAGAAGCTCTGTACCTAGCGAACCTTGGCGTGCCTGCTATTGCGCTATTCCCAGTCGTTAACCAAGACGCAAAAAGTTTGTGTGCAGCAGAAGCATACAACTCAGAAGGCTTGGTTCAGCGTGCTGTTCGTTCTCTTAAAGAGCACATCCCACAAATGGGTGTGATTACTGACGTTGCTCTCGACCCGTTCACCACACATGGTCAAGACGGTATCATCGATGAAGACGGCTACGTACAAAATGATGAAACAACAGAAGTTCTGATCAAGCAGGCGCTTTCTCACGCAGAAGCGGGTGCAGATGTGATTGCTCCATCTGACATGATGGATGGCCGTATTGGTAAGATCCGTGAAGCACTTGAAGAAGCGGGTCACATTCATACTCAAATTATGGCGTACTCGGCGAAATACGCGTCTTGCTACTATGGTCCGTTCCGTGATGCAGTCGGCAGTGCTTCGAACCTGAAAGGTGGCGATAAGAAAAACTACCAGATGGATCCGGCGAACAGCGATGAAGCTATCCATGAGGTGGCGATGGATATCAACGAAGGTGCTGACATGGTAATGGTTAAGCCAGGCATGCCTTATCTTGATATCGTGCGTCGTGTTAAGCATGAACTGCAAGTTCCAACCTTTGCTTACCAAGTCTCAGGTGAGTTTGCTATGCATAAAGCGGCAATTCAAAACGGTTGGCTAAAAGAGCGAGAAACCGTGCTGGAATCACTACTTTGTTTCAAACGCGCAGGCGCAGATGGCATTTTGACTTACTTTGCGAAAGATGTGGCTGAGTGGTTGGCAGAAGATAATGCTCGTGCTGCTGAACACTTACCAAGCGCTGAGTAACTATTAAGTTTAAGTACTAACAAGAGGGCTGGTTGATAACCAGCCTTTTTTAATGGGAGAAAATCATGACCGTAGTTATAAGAGAAGGCAGTTTAGAAGAAGCGGTTTACATCGTGGAGCAAATCGATGAGTTTGCCCATAAAGAAACCGTTGAATCGTTGTCAGCGCGTTTAGAGGGTAACAAATCCCTAATTCTGATTGCGGAAGAGCAAGGCCAACTTCTCGGCTTTAAAATAGGCTATCAGCTTGATGAACATACTTTTTATAGCTGGTTTGGTGGTGTATCTTCTGCTGCTCGTAATAAAGGTGTGGCTCAAAAGCAGTTAGATACTCAAGAAGAATGGGCAAAAATACAGGGTTATAAACAGCTGAAAGTGAAATCTCGGAATCAGTTTCCGGCGATGCTACGCTTACTGCTCAGAAACGGTTATATGATTGAAAATTTTGAAGAAAAAGAGGACTTGAAAGAGTCTAGAATTCATTTTGTGAAAGCTTTATAAAAATTAAATGAGATTTATTTTCATTTAGGTCTTGATTATTAAATGAGAATCATTATTATTAACTTCGTCTTAGGGAATGAGGAAACAGTTCACAAGGATGTTGAATCAGCTAGCAATTTGCTACTGACAAACAGATTTCTCGCGAACTTGCACTAAGTTCTTTTTGACACGACATTGCTCACATTGCTTCCAGTGTAATTTATAGCTTTTTGGTTAAGCTGTGGTATTCATTTAGAATGGCTTACCGTTTTTTGCTAGGCGACATCTTCGGATGTCGCTTTTTTTATGCCTGAACAAAATCCGTTAGCCAAATATTGTGAATAAAACAACATCAGCATTGTTTTCCACAACGAAAGATCGTAAAAAGATCGTGCTTCACTTGTTCGATCTGGCTTTATTTTGTTTATTATTAATGACTTGGGTTGCTTGTTGTCCTGTTTTTTAATAACTTTCGAACCTGTGAATAAATAATATAAACAGAGTTATCCACAAAATTATTGTTTGGTTGGTGGAAAAGTAACAGGTAAATGCTCATCCCAGATAAGGGACTTAACGTAGCATCAGAGCAAGAGACGTGGCATCCTTGACAGATCATTTCTGTACTTACTGGATACACAAATATTATGGCTCGTATTCCTGATAATCCATTGATCCTCATCGATGGTTCTTCTTACCTTTATCGCGCTTTTCATGCTTACCCAGGCACCATGAGTAATGGTGATATACCGACTAATGCAGTTTATGGGGTAGTAAACATGCTACGCAGTATGATGCGTCAGTTTGCTTCTGATCGTATTGCGGTAATTTTTGATGCGAAAGGAAAAACGTTCCGTGATGACATGTACCCAGAGTACAAAGCGAATCGTCCACCAATGCCTGATGATCTTCGTTGCCAAATTGAACCGTTGCACAATGTGATCCGAGCAATGGGCTTACCGTTGATTTCGATTTCAGGTGTAGAAGCGGATGATGTGATCGGTACATTAGCATCACAAGCTTCTAAAGCGGGCATTCCTGTGTTGATCAGCACTGGCGATAAAGATATGGCTCAGCTKGTYGATGASAACGTTACYCTGATCAACACCATGACAAATGTGGTGATGGATCGTGAAGGCGTGATTGAAAAGTTTGGCATCCCACCAGAATTGATCATCGATTACCTAGCGCTTATGGGTGATAAGGTCGATAACATCCCGGGTGTTCCTGGGGTTGGTGACAAAACGGCCACAGCTTTGCTTCAAGGTATCGGCAGTATTGAAAAACTGTATCAGAACCTTGATGACATCGCAGCGTTGGGTTTCCGCGGCTCTAAAACAATGGCGAAAAAGCTGATTGATAATAAAGATAATGCTGACATGTCTTATGAGCTTGCGACGATCAAGTTGGACGTAGAGCTAGAAGAGACTCCAGAGTCATTAGTGAAAGCGGCACCAGACACTGATGAGTTGATCAAACTGTATGGTCAGTTGGTATTTAAGTCTTGGCTGAATGAGTTACTAGAAGGTGGATCAGGTGTTGTAGAAGCTGACGAGAAGTCGGGGGCTGTTCGTAGTACATCAACTTCTTCTTCAGCAAGTGTTGAAATCAATACCGCAGCAGTGACGATTGATCGTAGCCAGTACGAAACGATTCTTGATCAAGACACCTTTAACAAATGGCTAGCTAAGCTAAAAGCTTCTGACGTTTTTGCTTTTGATACTGAAACTGACAGCTTGGATTACATGGTTGCGAACCTTGTGGGCTTGTCGTTTGCAACTGAAGAAGGCGTTGCGGCTTATGTACCTGTTGCTCATGATTATTTAGACGCGCCAGAACAACTGGATCGTGATTGGGTATTGGAGCAGCTAAAACCGATTTTGGAAGATGATGCACAAGCAAAAGTGGGCCAGAACCTAAAATACGATGCGAGTGTGCTTGCGCGTTACGGTATCGAGATGAAGGGAATTAAGCACGATACTATGTTGGCATCTTACGTTTATAACAGCGTAGGTGGTAAACATGATATGGACAGCTTAGCACTTCGTTTCTTACAGCATAGCTGTATCTCGTTTGAGCAAATTGCAGGTAAAGGTAAAAAGCAGCTGACTTTCAACCAAATTGAGTTGGAAGAGGCGGCACCATACGCAGCAGAAGATGCCGACGTAACACTGCGTTTGCACAATCGCCTGATGGAAAATATCGAGCAAGATGAAAAGCTAAAAGCGATCTACGAAGATATTGAAGTACCACTGATTCCTGTGATGTCTCGTATTGAGCGCACGGGTGTATTCATCGATGACATGTTGTTAGGCGCTCAATCGCAGGAGATTGCGGTTCGTCTGGATGAGCTAGAGCAGAAGGCTTACGAGATTGCAGAGCAAGAGTTCAACATGAACTCTCCAAAACAGCTGCAAGCGATCCTGTTTGAGAAAATGGGCTTACCAGTTATTAAGAAAACGCCATCAGGTGCACCTTCAACTAACGAAGAAGTGCTGCAAGAACTGGCTCTTGATTACCCGCTACCTAAGCTGATCATTGAATACCGTGGCCTTGCGAAGCTGAAATCTACCTATACAGATAAGCTACCGAAAATGATCAACGCTGAAACGGGTCGTGTTCACACCTCTTATCATCAAGCGGTGACAGCAACCGGTCGTTTATCTTCAACCGATCCAAACTTACAGAACATCCCAATTCGTAACGATGAAGGTCGTCGTATTCGTCAGGCATTTGTTGCACAGCACGGTTGGAAAATACTAGCAGTCGATTACTCACAAATTGAATTGCGTATTATGGCTCACCTGTCAGGTGATAAAGCGCTATTGGAAGCATTCCAACAGGGTAAAGATATTCACGCAGCAACGGCTGCTGAAATTATTGGTGTAGGGATTGAAGATGTGACGACTGAACAGCGTCGCCGTGCTAAGGCCGTTAACTTTGGCCTTATCTATGGTATGAGCGCCTTTGGTCTTGCTAAGCAATTGGGTATTCCTCGTGGTGAAGCTCAGCATTATATGGATACTTACTTCGAACGTTACCCTGGTGTGATGCAATATATGGAAGACACGCGTAGCACAGCTTCAGAGCAAGGGTACGTTGAAACTATCTTTGGGCGTCGTTTACATTTACCAGAAATTAAGTCTCGTAATGGCATGCGTCGTAAAGCGGCTGAACGTGCAGCGATCAATGCACCGATGCAAGGCACTGCCGCTGATATTATTAAGAAAGCGATGTTGCTGGTGGATGAATGGATTCAAGCAGAAGGCGACGGTCGAGTTAAACTATTGATGCAAGTACACGATGAATTGGTTTTTGAAGTTCAAGAGTCAGCATTGACCGAAATTGAAAGTAAAGTACAGGAATTGATGGAGGCTGCTGCTGAACTTGCAGTACCGCTGGTTGCTGAAGCAGGTCACGGTGACAACTGGGATCAAGCGCACTAGTCAAAATTCATACTGAATGATCGGAATAATATGAGCCAGCGCACAGTTGCTGGCTTTTTTTTGTCGAGAAATAAGTTCGTGGTGATTTTTACATTTTGTTACTTAGTGAAATTATGGTGAAAATAAACTACAAAAATAGTTTCCATTTCTGACCAATTGTTGTACATTTAACCTCGTAGGGTACAGAGGTAAGATGTTCTATCTTTCAGACCTTTTGTTTCACGTTATTGGATTAGGCTGATTCAGCCGCCCCAGTCAGCATTTGACTGGGGCGTTTTTTCTTGTGTGAAAGAAAAATTTATTATATTCCAATGACCTACGAAAATATCCCCGAATAAATCCAATTTAAACCCTGCAGTAACTCCTCAGTTTCTGATACCTTGCGTAAGCAGACTTTTAGTTCAATACCCCAATACTTGTAATATTATTCCCTTCACAGTTTAGTTAATTACCCTATGGAATTAAGTTCTCTAAATTACATGAACTTATTTAGTGCATTGATTTGTAAGGGTTAAATATATTRTCTTTATCGTGTGTTACAAAAAAGGGTAATTGAATTTCAGGAGCTTCTAGGCCATCTTAGTTCCATAACTAGAACAAATAGTAATTTCTCCCTTTCCCCGCAAGGAGCGCGGGGAGCTTCTTTCTGTTATCTCACCTGCTTTTTCTTCTTTAAACTCTAAACTTTGTAATCCAGTTTCTAATTTGATTTGTTATGTTCTTTTTCGTGGTTATTTCAGCGAACTTGAAAAGCAGGCAATAAAAAACCTCACGCAGAGGTGAGGTTTCAATAGAGTAGGGTTGCTAAACAGAGATTATGATTCTGTATCTGAACCGTCTTCTTGTTCTTCTTCAATTAGATGCGCTAATGCAGGAGCAAACCACTCATCCATTGTGTTGCGCAGTTGATCGACGCCAATCCCTTTCAGTGAAGAGAAAACATCGACTTTTACATCACCACCGAAAGACTGTGCATCTTTACGGATCTTAAGAAGTTGAGCTTTACGAGCACCACTTTTCAGTTTGTCTGCTTTAGTTAGCAGAACTTGAACTGGAATACGGCTGTCGATTGCCCAGTAGATCATTTGTTGGTCAAGGTCTTTCATTGGRTGACGGATATCCATCAATACAACTAAACCTTTTAGGCATTCACGTCGTTGTAGGTATTCGCCTAGCGACTTTTGCCACTTTTTCTTCATTTCTAGTGGTACTTGAGCGAAGCCATATCCAGGTAAGTCAACGATGTGACAACCTTCAGTTACTTTAAATAAGTTAATTAACTGAGTACGTCCTGGTGTTTTACTGGTTTTCGCTAAACTTCTTTGGTTTGTAACGCGATTTAGTGCACTAGATTTACCAGCATTGGAGCGTCCTGCAAACGCAATTTCGATCCCTTCGTCTTCTGGTAAATGACGAATATCAGGTGCACTGGTAATGAAATGCGTGTTTTGATAATGAATTTTTACGCTCACTGTTAACTCCATCTCGACTTTGTGTAGTCGATTGATTACTTTTTTGTGAAATTGTGTAAAATAACCGTGCTCGGCATAAGGTCGCCTATTGTACCATGAGTGGCAACATAGAGTGGTACTGGAAGCTTGATAATTATAATGGAATGTCATGAAGAAATTAGCGCTAATTTTGAGTCTTTTAGCCAGCTGCTCAGTATGGGCTCAAGGTAGTATTGAAGCTGGTAAAGCCAAATCACAAACATGTGTTGCCTGCCACGGTGCTGACGGCAACAGCTTAATCACCCAGTACCCTAAGTTGGCTGGTCAACATGAGAAGTACCTTGAGAAGCAGTTAAAAGAGCTTAAGCTAGGTATGACAAGTGGTGGTAAGCAAGGTCGTATGGAACCTGTAATGGGTGCAATGGCGATGCCTTTATCTGAAGAAGATATGGCTGATCTCGCTGCATATTACGCATCTCTACCTATTTCTAGCAACTCTACGCCAGAAAACGTAGTCGCTGAAGGTAAAGTGTTATACACAGCGGGTGATGCAGAACGTGGTATTACAGCTTGTATCGCATGTCACGGTCCTCGTGGTAACGGTACTGAACTTTCAGGTTTCCCTAAAATTTCAGGCCAACACGCTGACTACATTAAGGCACAGCTAGAAAAATTCCGTGATGGTAGCCGTAGTAACGATATGAACGCAATGATGCGTGATATCGCGAAAAAGCTAACTAACGAAGATATTGATACCTTATCGAAGTACGTTGGTGGTTTACACTAAATAAGATACACGCTCGAGCACAGAATTAAGAAGCGCCCTTATCGATTTCGGTAAGGGCGTTTTTTGTGTGAATAGCTCTTCTATTTGTAAGAGATCGCCTATCTTTTACCGTATAAATTTAACACTCCTTTTCTAATCTATTGATATATCTAATTATTGAAATTTATTCTATAAATTAAAGCAAAGTGTGATGCACGAGACTGGTGACTTTAGTTGAACTCGGTATAGTGAGCGCATCGGCACGGAGCTGACAATAGATATGGATGATCGCCTTTGTCTAACGGTATAGACAGAAATGGATCAGGCTTGGAAAGCCCAGTAACAAGGTGTTAGAAAAGGATAGCCAAAATTCATCAGGACGATGAACAACAAACAATTTGGCATGGAAAGCACCAATAACAAATGGAAGTTTGTGTACCGACTTGAGTATGCAAATTTTGGCCAGTATAGGCAGATTTAGAGAGCGATAGGTTTTCCTATCGCTTTTTTTATTGATTTGCTGAAAAAACACTCAATACCTCTCCACTCTAAAGCAAGTTTCTGGTATGTTTCGCATCCCTGTTTAAGGATGTGCTCATGTATACTTGTCCCTTATGCCATCACAACCATGTGAATCACTATTTCGAAGATAAACGTAGAGAATATCTACAATGTCAGCAATGTGGGTTGGTATTTGTTAATCCCCAACAACGGTTAGCAGCAAGCGAAGAAAAAGCACACTATGATCTACATGAGAATGATCCAAGTGATGAAGGCTACCGTAAATTTTTATCACGAGTAGCTGATCCCTTAACAGATAGAATCTCGTCCAATTCAAAAGGATTGGATTTTGGTTGTGGCCCAGGCCCTACATTATCTTTAATGCTAGAAGAAGCCGGCCACAATATGGAGTTGTACGATATTTATTACCACCCAGAAACTTCTGTGCTGGAAAAAACGTATGACTTTATGACTGCCACTGAAGTGATTGAGCATCTCTATCACCCAGATCAGATATGGCAGCAATGGTTGAATTTGGTTAAGCCGAATGGCTGGATTGGTTTGATGACCAAACTAGTAATAGACGTGGATGCGTTTGCTGGTTGGCACTATAAGAATGACCCCACGCATGTGGTGTTCTTTAGTCGTCAAACATTCCAGTTTTTGGCTGAGCGGGATAAGCTCGAACTAGAATTTGTTGGAAATGATGTAATTTTACTGAGGAAAGTGCAGTAATGGGTCGTAGTAAGAAATCAAGAAAACCAGGAGCACTCGGTGCTCCAGAGCCTATGGTAACAAGAAACCGTAGTGAATCTAATGTTGAAGGCCGTGAGCGTAAGCGCATTAAAAAGCGTAAAGGCTTAAAGTCTGGCAGCCGTCACTCTGATGGTAGCGAAGCGAAGCAACGTAAAGCAGCACAAGAGCGTGATCCACGTTTAGGCAGCAAGAAAAAAATCCCATTGGTGATTGAGCCTGCTAAAAAGCCAACGAAGCAAGAGCGTAAGCTATCTAACGAGCAAGAGTTAGAAATGCTTGAGAATGATGCTCAACTGAACACTTTGCTAGATCGTATCGAAAATGGTGAAAACCTAGGTGCAGGTCTGCAGAAGTTTGTTGATGAAAAGCTAGATCGTATCGAGCACCTAATGGGCCGTCTAGGTTTACTAGAGCCAGAAGAAGATGACGCTGAATTTGAAGATGAAACCTTTGAAGAAGCGCCAATTGTGGCTAAGAAAAAGAAAGCAAGTTCAGACGAAGATTTGCTATCTCAATTTGAAGATATCGATTTAGATAACTTTAAAGGGTAGATCCATTATGAATGTAACCTTATTGGCTATTGTTGGTGGATTAATTATTCTCGGCTTAGGCGCTTATGCAGGTTACCTTCTACTTCAAGTTAAGAAGCAGACGGAACTGCAAGAGCAGCACAAAGCATTAGCAATTGAAAAGCGTAATGCGAAAATTTATGAAAACATCAATACGTTATGTTTAGCTGGCATTCAAGGCCAGTGCGACTTATCTGAATTGAGCATTCGTATCTACTACATTATGGATAACGTTCAAGGTGATGAACGTGTCGATTTTGATGCTGAGTATCCTGCGATATCAGAGCTGTTCCATGTTGTAGAAAGCATGGCTCGTGGTGATGATAGACAGGAGCTCGCAAAGAAAGAGCGAATGGAGCAAAACTTAGCTCGTCATAAAGCTGAAACTCGCTTGAACGATGCAATAATTGATGAATTGAAGCAGCTTCAGAAAAAAGTGCAGCCGCTCAATAATCAAATCAACATTCAAATGATCTAACCATAAAGGCTTACTTAAACGGGTAAGCCTTTTTGTTTCCCATCTAGGGTGAGTGATCGCGCTAGCAGTTCTGAATATTTTTCACTAAAACTTGTTTTAGCATCAAGTCGCTTTTTAAAGTCATATGGCAAAATAGCCAGCCTATATTTTAAGTATGTAAATATGATGGGTGAGCGCTTACACGTTTATCGATCTTAACCGGAAATACCATCATGTCGAGTCAGCCAGTAGTAACCAATCAGCAAATCGTTTGGGATCAAGCCATCTTAGACAAGTACAACTATTCTGGGCCACGTTACACTTCGTATCCAACTGCGTTGGAGTTCCATGAAGCGTTTACCGTTGCTGACTATGACATGGCGTGTACCCAATACCCTGATCGTCCACTTTCTCTGTATGTGCACATTCCATTCTGTCACAAGCTTTGTTACTACTGTGGTTGTAATAAAGTGATTACTCGTCACTCGCATAAAGCGGATGAGTACCTTGATGTGATTGAACATGAAATTCGTCAACGCGCATCACTGCTGCATGGGCGCAATGTGACGCAACTGCATTTTGGTGGCGGTACTCCAACATTCTTAAATAAAGCGCAAATTTCTCGTCTAATGAAGATTATTCATGATGAGTTTAACTTTGTTGAAACGGCTGAAGTCAGCATTGAAGTTGACCCACGTGAAATTGAGCTAGATATGCTTGACCATTTACGTAGCGAAGGGTTTAACCGTTTAAGTATCGGTGTTCAAGATTTCAATAAAGAAGTACAGAAGCTTGTTAACCGTGAGCAGGATGAAGACTTTATCATCGCTATGGTTAAACGCGCGAAAGAACTGGGCTTCCGCTCAACGAACCTTGATCTTATCTATGGCTTACCAAAGCAGACTAAAGTTTCTTTTGCTGAAACGTTAAAACAAGTCTTGGAAATGCAGCCGGGTCGTTTATCTGTATTTAATTATGCTCACATGCCGCAACTGTTTGCTGCTCAGCGTAAAATTAAAGAAGAAGATTTACCAGTTGCTGAAGAGCGAATGGGGATTCTACAAGACACCATCGCAACCCTAACGGGAGCAGGTTACCAATTCATCGGTATGGATCACTTTGCTTTACCAGATGATGAACTCGCCGTTGCTCAACGTGGTGGTGTTTTACACCGAAACTTCCAAGGCTACACCACACAGGGTGAAGCTGACTTAGTTGGTTTTGGTGTTTCAGCTATTTCAATGATGGGCGATGCGTATGCGCAGAACCAGAAAGATTTGAAAAAGTATTACGCTCAAGTGAATGACCTACGCCACGCATTGTGGAAAGGTGTCGCACTTGATGCTGATGACTTGCTGCGCCGTGAAGTAATTAAACAGCTGATTTGTAACTTCAAACTGGATAAAACAAAAATCGAGTCTGAGTTTAAAGTGACGTTTAATCAGTACTTCAAAGAAGATCTGCAGTTACTTCAAACCTTTATTGATGATGAGCTGGTGGAAGTGGATGATAAAGAAATCCGTGTCACGCTACGTGGTCGTTTATTGATTCGTAATATTTGTATGTGTTTTGACAAATACCTACGCGCCAAAGCTCGTCAGCAGCAGTTCTCTCGAGTTATATAATCAATCGCTTGTGAATGTAAAAATGCCAGCATTATGCTGGCATTTTTGTATTCAGAACTTGCAAAATTTGGGTTTATACGCGAGCAGCAGCTTTGTCTTTCAGAGCTTGTTTCTCGGCTTCTGAGATAAACGCTAATTCAAGGCCATTCATTTGTGCTTGGCGAATTTGCTCTTGGCTTAAACCTGCTAGCGGTGCTGCCACTTCGTATTCGAAAGGAAGCTCGATGCCTTCAACTGCAGGGTCATCCGTGTTGAGGCATGCCATTACACCATGCTCAAGGAACTGTTTTACAGGGTGGTTTGCCAGAGACTCAACCGTACTCGTTTGGATGTTAGAGGTTAGGCAAGACTCAATACCAATACGATTTTCTGCAAGGTAATCCATCAGTTTTGGGTCGTGAATAGCTTTTACACCATGGCCAATTCGAGTTGCGCCAAGCTCTTGAATTGCTTGCCACATGCTTTCTGCACCAGCTGCTTCACCTGCGTGAACAGTGACATTCATACCAGCATCACGAACTTGTTTGAAGTGACTAACAAATCGGTCACCCGGCTGACCTAACTCATCACCAGCAAGATCAACAGCGACAATTTTGTCTCTTTGCGTCAGGATTGCATCCAGCTCTTGCTGACACGCATCCGTACCAAATGTACGGCTCATAATACCAATTAGGTTTGCCTTTACACCGAAGTCACGAATACCGGCTTCAACACCATCCACAACAGCTTCAACTACACCGGCAACAGGTAGTTTATGTTTCATCGCCATATAGTAGGGAGAAAAACGCAGTTCGGCGTAATCGATCTGTGCATTTAGAGCGTCTTCAACATTCTCATAAGCGACTCGGCGGCATGCGTCTAAGTCACCTAACACTGCAACTCCCCAATCTAACTTAGATAGGAAGGCAACAAGTGAAGGCTCTGCTTCTACGATTTGAACATGAGGCGTTAGAGCTTCGATGTCGTATGCCGGAAGTGCTACACCAAACTTTTTACCTAAATCTAGAATAGTTTGAGTACGAATATTACCGTCTAAATGGCGGTGTAAATCAGTAAGAGGCAAATGTTTCGTTATCATTATGGTGATTCCAGATTTGAAATAGGAGTGTTACCTAACAGTATAAAATGATCCCAAAAGAGTCAGTAACAAAAGTAGGCTAAAACGCTGAAAATGACCGCGTTCTACTTTATGTTCACCAAATCTGTTGGCCATTCTCCAAAAGGAACAGGGCGACTATAAAGAAAGCCTTGCGCCTGAGGGCATTGTAGCTGACTCAGCAGTTCAGCTTGCTGAGGTGTTTCAACACCTTCAGCCACCAAGTTGACTTTAAAGCCTTTGGTAATGTTAACAATGGCAGCCACAATGGAATTATCTAGGTTTTCTTGTTCGAGTTTTTCAACGAAGCTACGGTCGATTTTAAGGCAATCGAATGGCAGTTTATGTAAGTACGCTAGAGATGAATAACCAGTACCAAAATCATCAATCGCAATAGAAATACCTAAGGTTTTTAATGCCAACATATTGGTTATGATCGACGGGTCATTATCAGCGATACGCGACTCAGTGATTTCTAATGTTAAGTTCTTAGCCGCAAGCCCTGTGCTGTCTAAGATGTGCTTAACATCATGAATGAAGTCATCTTTCAATAATTGAACCACTGAAAGGTTAACGTGAATCACGAACTCTTGATGCCACATGCCTGATTGAATTGCTGACGCCGTATCTCGACATGCTTGGTACAGGATCTGACGGCCAATATCACCGATTAGTCCAGTATCTTCCGCAAGCGGAATGAAAACCAAAGGAGAAACAATGCCTTGAGGGCTAAGCCAGCGAGCTAATGCTTCTGCACCTTCAATTTTGCCGTTTTCTAAGTTTATGATTGGCTGATAAAAAGGGACAAACTCATTGTTTTCTATTGCTGTGTTAATTCGAGCAATCATCGTCGTTCGATTACGTGAAGCATTGGCCATTTCAGGGCTATAGATACTAATACTGGTGTTGTCTTGTTTCGCTTTGCTTAGTGCAATACTGCTGTTTCTCAACCAAACGGTCATGTCTTGCGTGGGTGAGGTGTGCACCACACCAAGAGATACATTGATGACTACGTTCTCAGAGTCCATGCAAAATGGAGACGCAAAAGCTTGTAGTAGACGATTGGATAATAAGCTGACTTCGTCTTGAGCTATCACTCCCGGTGCATAGATGGCAAATTCATCGCCACCAGTGCGTGCTAAGAAGTATTCAGAAGGTAAAATACCTTTAATTCTGGATGATGCTACCACGAGTAATTGGTCACCATTGTAGTGGCCAAGGCTGTCATTAATGTCTCTAAACCGGTCTATTCCGATTAAAAACAAGCTGCCTTCCATTGTGGCATTGGTCTTTTTACTGGCGTCGATAAAACCTTCACGGCTATATAAGTTCGTTAAGGAGTCGTAAGTTAGCTGTGCCTGTAATGCGCTAAAAGAAGCCTTCAGGTTGTTAGCCATTTCGTTGAATGCATAAACCAGTAAGCTGGTTTCGTAGATATTTCCTGGCTTGGGCATCTGACTCTCAAAGTCGCCTTTTGCCAAGTGCTTTGCGGCAGCAGCTGTTGAAGTGATTGGGCGAGTAATGCGATTGAAAGCAATTAAGCCTAACGCAACGCCTAATACACTTACCACTAAACCAACAATCCAACTATCACGTTGGCTTTCTGGAAGTTTACCCAGTAAATCGTGTTCAGAGATCGAAATGCCAATGTACCAAGTGATGCCGTATTCGTCGTTATAGGGCGTGATTTGGCTGAAGTAGCGTTCGCCATCAAGTGTGAAATTAAAACGTTGGACAGAATGTTTTTCTAATAAATGTTGCTCTTTTGCGTATTGAGCATTCTCGCTGATTATTGGGTTTGCACTTTCCGTCGCCAATAAACGCACACCTTTCTCGGTTTTATTCGTGCCCCATGACACAACACTTCCACCACTCGAATGAGCAACTAAACGTTGGTCTTTGTCGACGATATAAACAGAAGCGTTAGTTTTTTCTCTTAGGCTTTTTAGAAACGCATTAAAGGTATCGATCTTAATATCGGCAACGAATACGCCAACGAATTCATCGGACTCAAAGACAGGGGATAGAGCAGATAATGTGATTTCTTGACGTTCATCGGCATTGGCATAAATAGACGACCACGCCGGTTTTTTAGTTTCAGCGACAGGAGCATACCAAGGTCGGATGCGAGGGTCGTAACCAGAAATAACAGAACGAATGTCACTGCTTAATTGGCGACCGCGGTAAATGATCAGTTTGTCGTCGGTACGCGAATCTTGAACCATCAAGGTATAACCCGCGTTTGACTCTTTACGGAAACCTACATAGTTGGTGGCTTCGGATCCAAAACCCAGAACATCGAGTTGCGGGATGGTTTGATATAAGTCGGTGAAACTGTCGAGCATGTAGTCTTGAATGACTTCTAAATCACCAGGTTCATATTGGTGGTTAAACCCAATACTGTGACTCAGTGAAAGAGCCGCATTGAACGGTTCTTGTAAAAATGAAGTGAGGCTTCGGTTTACATTGGAGGTCAGTGACGTCAGTTGTTTACCACTGATATCACTCACCATCTCTTCATAGCTGTTTTTTTGAACAAACACAATTACGCCGATAGTGAAGAGAAAAATCATCACGAAAGGTAGAATAACCGCAGTTCTCAGTGTAATTTGCGTATTTATCGACATGCTAGGCTATAAGTTTGTGTATGTTGTACTGTAATTGTACCGACACATACTTAGAGTCGCGAGCCTTTTCTGATTAAAAACTGACTGCAACTCTAGTCATATATAGGTCAATAAAGCTCTTTCAGTTTTCTAGTTAACGTATTTCTACCCCAACCGAGCACCTTCGCTGCATCTTGTTTGTGACCGTTAGTATGGTCGAGAGCAGCTTCTAAAAGTATACGTTCAAATTCAGGAAGTGCATAAGTGAGCAGCTCTTTTTCTCCTGAACCAAGAGCACATTTTGCCCAAGTAGATAGCTGAGACTGCCAACTGTCTGAGTTTTGTTGCGATGAAACACTTCTTTCTTCTAGAAGTTCCGGCGGTAAATCATTGGGTAAAATATCGCTACCACTGGCCATTACCGTCAGCCAACGACAAATGTTTTCTAGTTGTCGAACGTTACCTGGCCAAGTTAAACGATTAAGGATAGTCACTGTCTCTGGGTGGAGAGTTTTAACTTCGACTCCCAGCTCTTCTGCTGCCAGTACCAAAAAATGCTGTGTGAGTTTTTCGATGTCTTGTTTGCGTTCTCGTAGTGCCGGGATATGGATACGAATGACATTAAGACGGTGGAATAGATCCTCACGGAAATCTCCTTCGCTCACGAGTCTTTCTAAATGTTGGTGGGTTGCAGCAACAATTCGTACGTCAACTTTTACTGCGGAATGGCCACCGACACGATAAAACTGACCATCAGACAGCACACGCAGTAGGCGAGTTTGAATGTCTAAAGGCATGTCGCCAATTTCATCCAGAAATAAAGTGCCGCCGTTTGCTTGTTCAAAGCGCCCTTGGCGAACGCTATTTGCACCGGTAAATGCCCCTTTTTCGTGTCCAAWTAACTCTGATTCAATCAGGTCTTTCGGTATCGCAGCCATGTTCAATGCAATAAAGGGCTTGCTGGCTCTTGGGCTGTGGCGGTGCAGTGCGTGGGCGACAAGCTCTTTACCTGTGCCTGATTCTCCGTTTATCAGTACTGAAATTGATGAACGAGACAAGCGACCAATAGCACGAAACACCTCTTGCATTGCAGGGGCTTCACCAATGATTTCAGGTGCATCGGTATTTAGTGGCTCTTCGCTTGCCTGACTGCGTTTTTGTTCTTGGCTATGAGTAATGGCACGCTCAACAAGAGTGAGCGTTTCATCAATATCAAACGGCTTTGGTAAGTACTCAAATGCACCTTGTTGATACGCATTTACTGCGGCATCTAGATCTGAGTGTGCGGTCATGATGATGACAGGCAGATCAGGTGATCGCTGATGAACCTGATTGAGCAGTTCAATGCCATCAATGCCAGGCATACGAATATCCGAGACTAATACATCGGGTGCTTCTCTTTCGAGTGCGAGCAGGACGCTTTCTGCATCTGCGAAGGTTTCACATTTTATATTGGCAGAAGAGAGTGTTTTTTCTACTACCCAGCGAATTGAACTGTCGTCATCGACAACCCATACGTATCCTTTACTCATAGTTAATTCCTTTGCAGCAGACGCCAAATATGCTCATTAAATTCATTATTTTTAGAATTATATTGGAAGATAAATCGTGAAAGTTGTTCGGCCAGGCCAGCTTTCCACATCAATCTTTCCATTATGTTGGTCGATTAGGTTCTGAGAAATCGATAGCCCTAACCCTGTGCCACCCTCTCGGCCACTGACCATTGGGTAGAACAGAGTGTCCTGTAGTTCATAAGGGATCCCAGGACCGTTGTCAGTGACTTCAATACGAGCTGCTAACTTATGTCGTTGGCCATGGATGTTAGCTTGATGCACTGTTCTGGTGCGGATGGTGATTTTCGCATTCTCTTGGTGCGACAGTATCTGCGCGGCATTGCTAACGATGTTTAGCATGGCTTGCTCGACTTGCGCTGCATCCATCAAAATGTCAGGTAGGCTGGGGTCGTAATCGCGTTCGATAATGAGAGTCGGCCCGCTTTCTAATTCGACGAGTTGACGAACACTTTCTAGTGTTTGGTGAAGGTTCTGTTCTGTTTTCTTCCCTGGCTTTTGTGGGCCAAGCAATCGATCAACCAGAGCTCGCAAGCGATCTGCTTGCTCGATAATGATTTGGGTATATTCCGTTAAAGACTGATCTGGCAGCATTTTCCCTAGTAACTGTGCTGCGCCTCTTAATCCGCCCAAGGGATTTTTGATCTCATGGGCGAGGCCACGAACCAATAACTTTGCTGCTTGTTGCTGAGCATGTTGGTTTAATTCTTGGCTTAAGCGACGTTGTTGGTCGATTTTTCTCATCTCAACCAGCAACATGAGATCTTTTTCCCACGAGAGTGGGCTCACCGTTACCTCTAGCATCAAGGGCTTATTATCGACAACAAAGGTGACATCGCTATCGGTAATACTCTGTCCGCTTTGTAATGGTTGGGTAAGCAGTGCTAGGTCGAGAGAAGCGTGTTGAATCAATTGGCTAAGTGGACGGTCGACCATTCGCTTAGCGCTTTGAGAAAATAGCTGTTCAGCGGCCGGATTGGTGTAGCGGATGAATAAATCTTCATCCAGCATTAAGGTCGCCGTCACCATATTGTCGAGAATGGTGCTTGGTAGACCTACATTGTCGTTATTTTTTGATAGCGGCTTTTGATTCACTTCGGCGTCCTTGTCCTGATTTACGGCAGTGCACTATTTTGGTGCATTGTGAATTCAAGTATGGCGCATCTAAACAAGAAGCTAAAGCGTTAAGGTCTAAATGATGTCGTTTATGCACTAAACGAGAGTTATTGGCCTACTTGATCGTTGCGCGATGTAAATACACAGTGATAGGAGTAGTCGATGCAATAAGCTTGCCGCTTCTATGTGCTTGAATTGAAATTGTATGAGTACCGCGATCTACGTTTTTTAGTTGCCAACCTAGCTGTGTTTGAGGGGCTCCAAAGCGACGACCATCGAGAATTAATTGCAGTTGTTCACCAATCGCAAGTTTGCGGTTAATCGTGAGGTTAATATTGATTAAACCTTGGTTACTACGAATAGTTTGATCATGGACTGGGTATTCAAGTGTTAACGCCAATGCTTTAGGTGTTTCTGGCTTCTTCTTTTTAGAAGGAGAGAGAACTTGCTCTTTATTGGATTGGGTTTCTACAGGTTTGGATGTTTCAAATTTGGGTGCTGGCGCTTGGGCCTGGTGATCAGCGAAAGTGAGTGGTTTAGCATTGGTGCCTGCTGGAGTATCCCCAAAGTGGAGAACGCCATTTTCATCTTCCCACGTATAGACGGTTTGCGCAGATAAAAGAGCAGGTACAGCAAGGGTTAGCCAGATCAAGATCAGTCTATGTTTCATTCTTCACTACCTCAGTAGTTTAATACCACAATAAATAAGCTGTATGAGTGCTGATTATTTAGGGCGATATGAGTTCACGTAATTGGTGTTATTCGCTTTATAGTTTTTATCGAGACACTGTGTATTGCTCGCGGAAAGGCGTACAGGGCACAAAAGTCTGGTTGGCAAGTATGTTACGGGGAGGGAATTATGTGTGAAATACAAAAAAGGCTCACCTGCGAGGCGAGCCTAATATTTAGTCAGCGATTCTTACAAGATTGCAGTAAGAAATAGCTTATCTCTACTAGAGATTAAACTGAGTAGTACAGTTCAAACTCAAGTGGGTGTGTAGCCATGTTCACGCGTTGTACGTCGTCAGATTTCAGAGTGATGTAAGAATCAATGAAATCGTCAGAGAATACGCCGCCAGCTGTTAGGAACTCACGGTCTTCGTCTAGCGCTTTAAGTGCTACTTCTAGAGACTCAGCAACTGTTGGGATTTCAGCCGCTTCTTCTGCAGGAAGGTCGTATAGATCTTTGTCCATAGCTTCGCCTGGGTGGATCTTGTTCTTGATACCGTCAAGGCCAGCCATAAGCATTGCTGAGTAGCATAGGTATGGGTTAGCTGCTGGGTCACCAAAACGTAGCTCGATACGACGTGCTTTAGGGCTTGGTACTACTGGGATACGGATAGAAGCAGAACGGTTACGTGCAGAGTAAGCAAGCATAACAGGAGCTTCGAAACCAGGTACAAGACGCTTGTACGAGTTAGTTGATGGGTTAGCAAATGCGTTGATTGCGCGAGCGTGCTTGATTACACCACCGATGTAGTAAAGCGCCATTTCAGATAGGCCGCCGTACTTATCACCAGCAAACAGGTTAACACCGTCTTTTGCTAGAGATTGGTGAACGTGCATACCAGAACCGTTATCACCAACTAGTGGCTTAGGCATGAATGTCGCTGTTTTACCAAATGCGTGAGCAACGTTGTGTACAACGTACTTGTAGATTTGAGTCTCATCAGCTTTTGTTGTTAGCGTGTTGAAGCGAGTTGCGATTTCATTTTGACCCGCAGTGGCTACTTCGTGGTGGTGCGCTTCAACTACTAGGCCCATCTCTTCCATTACTAGACACATTGCAGAACGGATGTCTTGAGATGAATCTACAGGAGCTACTGGGAAGTAACCGCCTTTAACGCCAGGACGGTGACCTTTGTTACCGCCTTCGATGTCAGAACCTGTGTTCCAAGCTGCTTCTACGTCATCAATCTTGAAGAAAGAACCAGACATGTCGTTTGAGAACTTAACGTCATCAAATAGGAAGAATTCTGGTTCTGGACCAACTAGAACTGTATCTGCGATACCAGTAGAACGTAGGTATTCTTCAGAACGTTTAGCGATTGAGCGTGGGTCACGGTCGTAGCCTTGCATTGTTGCAGGCTCAAGAATGTCACAACGGATGTTTAATGTTGCGTCTTCAGTGAATGGGTCAAGAACTGCAGATGATGCGTCAGGCATCATTACCATGTCAGATTCGTTGATACCTTTCCAACCAGCTACAGAAGAGCCGTCAAACATTTTGCCTTCTTCAAAGAAGTCTGCGTCTAGTTGGTGAGAAGGGATAGAAATATGCTGCTCTTTACCTTTTGTATCGGTAAAACGTAAGTCGATAAATTTAACTTCGTTTTCTTGGATCAGCGATAGTACGTTTTCTACTGACATCTTGGATAACCTCCAGTGTTATTAATTCGGTATTAGCTCGATTCGGTTGAAACTAGCATTGATTAATGTCTATAAGTGCATTAATCGATGCTGATTTATCTATTGCCAAAAGCGTGCCAAAAAAATTATTCCATTAATTTCAATGATTTAAGTTGTTTGTGGTTCAATTTGTTTGTTTCGGTGCACCAAAATGATCTCTCGTTGCACTAATTTGGTGCGATTAACTGTTCGTGCACCAATATGAGTCATAAACGCATACCATTCAGCAACGATTTCACATTCTTGTCAATCCACTTTTTTAGATCTGACTCTAGTTTGGCTAAACATTGACTATAATTTGTCTGAGATCAGCCTACTTGTCCTAAGTTACAAAGGGGTTAACAGCAAATATTGAAAAAAGGCTTGCCGAAGATCACATATTTCTGGGGTTTTTTTCAAAATCTGGTATATTATTGACCGTTTTTTAAATCAAGCTAGTGGCATTTATCCAGTTGTTGGTTATGTGCGGCTACTTTTATGAGTGAATCGAGAATCCATGTCTACTCCACAGATTGATAAGTTAAGAAATATCGCGATCATCGCGCACGTTGACCACGGTAAAACGACTTTGGTTGATAAACTGCTACAACAGTCAGGCACTCTTGAGTCTCGTGGTGAAGCTGAAGAGCGTGTCATGGATTCGAATGACATCGAAAAAGAGCGTGGCATTACCATTCTTGCTAAGAACACAGCAATCAACTGGAATGATTACCGCATCAACATCGTAGATACTCCGGGACACGCGGACTTCGGTGGTGAAGTTGAGCGTATCATGTCTATGGTTGATTCAGTTCTTCTGATCGTTGACGCTGTTGATGGCCCAATGCCTCAAACTCGTTTCGTAACGCAGAAAGCATTCGCACACGGTCTTAAGCCAATCGTTGTAATCAACAAGATTGACCGCCCTGGTGCTCGTCCTGATTGGGTTATGGATCAAGTATTCGACCTTTTCGACAACCTAGGTGCTACTGATGAGCAACTAGACTTCACAGTTGTTTACGCTTCAGCTCTAAACGGTTGGGCAACAATGACTGAAGGCGAGACTGGCGAGAACATGGAACCATTGTTCCAAGCTGTTGTTGATACAGTAGACGCGCCTGCAGTTGACCTTGACGGTCCTCTACAAATGCAAGTTTCGCAACTTGATTACAGCTCTTACGTAGGTGTTATCGGTGTTGCTCGTGTTACTCGTGGTTCTGTTAAACCAAACCAACAAGTAACTATCGTGAATGCTGAAGGCAAAAAACGTAACGGTAAAGTAGGTACTGTACTTGGTTACCTAGGCCTTGAGCGTCACGAAGTAGAACAAGCTAATGCTGGCGACATCATTGCAATCACAGGTCTTGGTGAGCTGAAAATTTCAGACACAATTTGTGATGTAAACAATGTTGAAGCAATGGAAGCTCTATCTGTTGATGAACCAACAGTAACAATGACTTTCCAAGTAAACACTTCTCCGTTCGCGGGTAAAGAAGGTAAATTCGTAACTTCACGTAACATCCTTGAGCGTCTTGAAAAAGAATTGGTTCATAACGTTGCACTACGTGTTGAAGAGACTGACAGTCCAGACCGTTTCCGCGTATCAGGCCGTGGTGAGCTTCACCTATCTATCCTGATCGAAAACATGCGTCGTGAAGGCTTTGAGCTTGCAGTATCTCGTCCAGAAGTAATCATCAAAGAAGAAAATGGTCAGAAGATGGAACCGTTCGAAACGGTTACTATCGATGTTCTTGAAGAGCACCAAGGTGCAATCATGGAAAGCATCGGTCTTCGTAAAGGTGAGCTAACAGATATGGCTCCAGATGGTAAAGGCCGTGTTCGCATGGACTTCATGATGCCTTCTCGTGGTCTTATCGGTTTCCAAACTGAATTCCTAACAATGACGTCTGGTTCTGGTCTTATCTACCACTCATACGATCACTACGGCCCATACAAAGGCGGTATCATTGGTCAGCGTAACAACGGTGTTCTAATTTCGAACGCTACAGGTAAAGCTCTGACTTATGCTCTGTTCTTCCTTCAAGCTCGTGGTCGTCTATTTGCTGAGCACGCGGATGAAGTTTATGAAGGTCAAGTTATCGGTATTCATAACCGTTCAAACGACCTGACAGTAAACTGTCTGAAAGGTAAGCAGCTAACGAACGTTCGTGCATCTGGTACTGATGAAGCACAAGTTCTTTCTCCACCGATTAAGCACACTCTAGAGCAAGCTCTTGAGTTTATCGATGAAGATGAACTAGTAGAAGTAACGCCACTTAACGTACGTATCCGTAAGAAACTTCTTACTGAAAACGAACGTAAGCGTGCAGCTCGTCCAGCTAAAGACTAATTTAGCCTGACGTAGATAGCTTATAAAAAAGGGCGAGAAGTGGATTACTTCTCGCCCTTTTTGTATCTGTCGATTTAAGTTATCTCGCCAGCTCTAAATTTTCTGGTAGATAATGGTGAAGTTTACTTCGCTTGTAACTTATTTAAGAACTTATCTGATTCGGCTATAGCAGCATTCATCTGCTTTATTGCGTATTCAATGTCACGTTCTAAGGTCATGAACTCCCCTTGCAGTGATCCTATCGCACTCGCATTTAAGTTATGCTTTAAGTAGAGCATGTTGTCTCTTAGGGTATTGAGCACTGGGTCCATCTTCTTTTCTGCTCGTTTCATCGCACCAATCATAGTGCTGTAAGAAGACTTAGTTTCCCTGAGCTTTTGCTCACTAGAGCGGCGTAACTTCGAGCTACTATAAAGTTCTAGTTCACTTTGCCACTCTTCAAATAGAGCGTCGGAAACGTCTTCAATAGCAGCAATACGGTCACTGACATTTTGAGCTGCTTTCTCGCTGTCTTGGTATTTGTCGTTGATGGTGTTGTACATACCTTCAAGTTCGCCACCATTGAAATTGGTTAGGCTAGATAAGGCTTCTAGGGCACTAGTGAACTCTTCTTGAGCGTCTTGCTGTGATTCTTTTGCATCTTCAACACGGTCGACCATAATGTCGCGTTTGTGGTAACCCACTTTTTCCATTGCTGAATAATAGGCAGACTGACAACCAGTTAGAGTGAAAATAGATAGGACTATCGCGATTAAATAGGGCATCCTTGATTCCTATAGTTAAGTCGATGAATAATAATTAGGACTATGAACGAGTTACAAGGGAGTTACAAGTTGAGAGTTCAGAAGGTTGTTGAGTTGGGTGTACCATTCTTTCGGTACCTGTTAACTAGGATGAAACACGATCGGGTTAATGTAAATGCAGGGTATTTGGCCTACATTACTTTGCTGTCGATTGTCCCTATGCTGACGGTTCTGCTGTCCATTCTTTCGTCTTTTTCAGTTTTTGCTGATGTTGGACTCGTTCTTCAAGGTTTCATCATTAACAACTTTGTTCCAGCCTCTGGCGATGCTGTGCACAACGCATTGTTAGAGTTTGTGGCAAATACAGGAAAAATGACGGCGGTGGGTAGTGTATTCTTATTCATTGCTGCGCTAATGCTGATTTCGAATATCGATAAAAACCTGAATTATATTTGGCGAGTTACTCACAAGCGACGTGCTGTTTTCTCTTTCTCTATGTATTGGATGGTGCTTACTCTTGGGCCTATTTTAGTCGGGGCTAGCATTGCAGCGACATCTTATGTGACTTCTTTAAAGCTACTGGAAGTGGAAGTTATTTCAGGCGCGTTTAACCTGTTGTTACGCTGGTTACCTTTCCTTTTGTCTTTTTTCGCGTTTGTTGGCCTTTATTTGTTAGTTCCGAATAAGAAAGTACACCTTTCTCACGCAGTACTCGGCGCTTTGGTGGCGGCACTGCTATTTGAAATGAGTAAAAAGGGGTTCGCAGCATATATCACCCAATTCCCTTCATATCAGCTAATTTACGGTGCACTTGCTGCAATTCCAATCCTGTTTGTTTGGGTCTATTTATGTTGGTTGATCGTATTGGTCGGCGCAGAAGTCACCGCTGCTCTAGGTGAACGTGAACAGTGGAGTCCAGGGGTAGAAATGGTACACTCTGCGGATAAGCTAGAGACAGAAGTTAAAGGAAGGCACAGTGATAGCCCTGATTCAGAGAGTAAGTGAAGCTGCTGTTCGAGTAAACGGTGAGACAGTTGGCGAAATAGACCAAGGTCTACTGGTGTTACTGGGCGTTGAGAAAGACGATGATGAAGCGAAAGCCAAGCGCTTAGTTGAACGTGTCACCACTTATCGTGTGTTTGAAGATGAAGACGGTAAGATGAACCTCAATGTGAAACAAGTTGGTGGTAAAGTGTTGGTTGTTTCGCAATTCACATTGCCTGCTGATACTAAAAAAGGCACTCGTGCTGGTTTCTCAAAAGGGGCACACCCTAAAGATGCAGAGCGCCTTTATGATTATTTCTCTGAACAATGTGAGCTGGTATTGCCGACAGAGCGCGGTCAGTTTGCCGCCGATATGAAAGTGTCGCTGATTAATGATGGTCCAGTGACCTTCTGGCTACAAGTATAGAAAGGATTCGTGAGCTAGAGCTATACGTATTGAGTAAGCTTTAGTTATCACCATTTAAGGATATTCATGTTTAAATTAATTACGCCAAAAACAGAAAACCAACTGAATAAGTATTATCACTTTCGTTGGCAACTGCTGCGTGAGCCGTGGAGAATGCCGATCGGTTCTGAACGTGATGAGTATGACTCGATGAGTCACCATCGCATGATTGTGGATGGGCGTGGTCGACCAATGGCGATTGGGCGTTTATACATAACTCCAGATTCAGAAGGTCAGATCCGCTATATGGCGGTGAAAAACTCTCGTCGTAGTAAAGGCATGGGGTCTTTGATTTTAGTGGCTCTTGAATCTTTAGCTCGTCAAGAAGGGGCGAAGCGTTTGGTGTGTAATGCACGTGAAGACGCGATCTCTTTCTACGAGAAAAATGGTTTCGAACGTCGTGGCGAAATCAATGATCAACGTGGTCCAGTACGTCACCAACAAATGGTGAAACACTTAGACCCGATGGCTGATGTTTTGCGTAAACCTGAATGGTGTAATGAACTTCAGCAGCGTTGGGAGCATCAAATTCCTATTAGCGACAAAATGGGTATTAAGATCAATCAATACACGGGCTACCAGTTTGAGTGTAGCGCGCAATTGAACCCTAATTTGAACCCTCATAATACAATGTTCGCTGGCTCTGCATTTACCTTAGCGACATTAACAGGGTGGGGCATGACTTGGCTGTTAATGAAAGAACGCGGTCTTGTGGGTGATATCGTGCTGGCTGACAGTAATATCCGTTACCGTCATCCAGTTGAACAAAACCCTGTTGCTTCGACATCATTAGATGGGATCAGTGGCGACTTAGATAGATTAGCGTCTGGTCGTAAAGCTCGAATTATCATTCATGTGACTATCTATAGTGGCGACGTGGAAGCAGTCGAGTTCACTGGAACATATATGTTGTTGCCTGACTATAAAAGTGTACTTACCCAGCCTGACTTGTCAGAACCTACAGAGTAAACATTCACCTATAAGGTGAATGGATTGACCTTCATTAATTAGAACCAATCAAGTATTTTGGAGAGAGTTAAATAGCTTAACTATTTGACGATATCAGGTGCTTGAGGTTGGTTGACAGTAATATTTGGCACTGGTTGTGTTGTTTTTTCTACTTCACATTCAGTGCTGTTACTGTAGTCACCCGTTACAATATCCCCTGAGATATCTTCACATTGTTTTTTCAATTTCAAAGAGATTACATGCTGTTCCGGTTGGGTTAAGTCTAGTTTCCCTTCAATTTCTCCAGCTAAATCTTCTCCAGATAATAGAATCTTTTCTAATTTGATACGCCCTCTATCCATAGTGACATTCAGGTCAGAAATAGATACCGGCTGGAAGTCTTCAGCTTGTAGTTTGGCTTTGGTTGCAACTTTTGTCGCGAGCCCCGAATTTCGTATAGAACCGGTGATTTGCCCAGTTAGAGAGTGGGCTAACATTTGGTCATCGCCTAGCAATCCATTGGCGTTCAGCTCGAACTCACTTAGCCCTTCAAGTGAAAACGGTAGGCCTAATTCTGATATGAGTGGTGCAACGGGAATGCCATCGGCACTGATCAGCAGCTGCCAAGGTTGACTTAAGGCTTTGAAGTCGAGATTAGCTTGTGCCTCGATATAGCCATCTTTAAGTGGGGCAAACAAGCGCGTAAGTTGCCAATGACCTTGTTGGCTATTCATTTCAACTAATGGATGAGCACTTAGGATCTGACCATAGCTGGCATTGTTCGCGGATGCCTCCAAAGTACCTTGCCATAGCCCTGCCTTACCGCTTGAAAGTAACGCCAGGTCTGTTCCTTCAAGGTTGACACCTGAAGCTTGCCAGAAAGGCTGGTGGGCAAGTTGAATGACTTGACTGCGTTCGACGTCCAGCTTTTTGACGGAAAACTCTTTGAGGTTATCTAACCATTGACTAGACTGACTCGTTAACACTTGCAGGGCGTCTAAATCACTTTTTTCCAAGCTCCATTTTATTCCATGAAGATATAGCGAGGTGAGGTTGATGGTTGATGGTGTGAATTGACCTGAGAGTTGGATCTGCCCTTGTTGCCATAACGTGGTTAGGTCGGTCACTGTGATCTGCTGAGGTGTTAACTCAAGGTTGATGTTGGGGTCTATCCATTGCTGCTCAAAGACGCTGATACTGTCGGCTTGCATAGACAGCTTACTTTGCTTCTGTCGCCATAGATGAAACGGAAGTTGGATGTTTTCGAGTGAAGCGTTTAACCCCGAGAAACGCCACTTTTGCCACTGAAGATCACTGCGAATGATGTCTAGGCTGTTGATATGGTTAATAGTGAACGCTTTTGTGTCCCAATACTTATCGGCAATTTCTTTGGTTTGGGCTGAGTCTAAAACTAGGTTATCCACGGTAACGTTTATCAGTGACCAGTTTTGATTAAATTGTTCAGCTTGTCCTGATATCGCAGACTCTCTCCATGTGAATGAAACGCCATAGAGAGTACTGTCCTTAGGCTTAAAATCTAAATCGATCAGTAAGTTGTCGATCGCTTCTCCATTCCAGTAAACCTGCTCTGCAGATAGCTGTAATTTGGAAAAAGGTAAAAGTTGATCTTGTGTAAGCCATTGTGGGTTGGTGGCTTGGAGATTAACTCCTCTAGAACTGAACGTCTCGTTGGCAAAGTCTAGATTATTCATCGCGATCTGATTCAACTGGATATTGTGTTTGGCGAGAAATTGCTGCGGTGAAAATGACATTCCTTGTTGAAGACTGAGTCCATTGAGTAGCAGGCTGTCTATGATGAGTCGCTGCTTCAATAAGCTATCAGTGTTTAACCATAGGTCGACTTGTTCTATGTAGTGGCCATTTGTGTTTATTTGATCTGGTGAGGGGCTATGGGCGAGTTCTACACCGTGTAAAGTTATGTGGTAAGGCATTTGCACATCGACCGAAGCCACTTTGATGTTTTGCGACAACACATTATTGAGTAGGTAATTAACGGCGGGAGCACCATATTCAGTTTTGAGGCTACTAATAAAGCCCGCAATAATGACGGCGATGAAAATAACTAGCAGCGAGACACTGAAAAATGCTTTTTTCATTGCTGGAGGTTCTCCATTCTCATTGCTAAATCCTTACTTGTGAAAGTGCCCTTAATAACAGAGTGGAACAAAATGAGTGCAGCTTCAACAAAAAAGCCCCTCAAAAGAGGGGCTTGCTACAGAAATATCACTTTAAGGCATGAGTATTAGTCTAGCTGAGGACCAGCTGCAACTAATGCTTTACCTTCATCGTTATCAGTGTACTTATCAAAGTTGTTGATGAAGCGTTCTGCTAGATCTTTTGCTTTGCTGTCCCATTGTAGAGGGTCAGTGTAAGTATCACGTGGATCAAGGATGCCAGAGTCAACGTCATGCAGTGCTAGAGGCACTTCAAGGTTGAACATTGGGATTACTTTTGTTTCTGCTTCATCAATCGAGCCATCTAGGATAGCGTCAATGATACCGCGAGTATCTTGGATTGAGATACGTTTACCAGTGCCGTTCCAACCTGTATTCACAAGGTAAGCTTCAGCGCCAGCAGCTTCCATGCGCTTCACTAATACTTCAGCGTACTGAGTTGGGTGAAGAGTTAGGAAAGCAGCACCAAATGCAGCTGAGAATGTAGGTGTTGGCTGCGTAATACCACGTTCAGTACCAGCTAGCTTAGCAGTAAAGCCTGATAGGAAGTGGTATTTAGTTTGCTCTGGTGTCAGTTTCGAAACCGGAGGAAGTACACCGAATGCATCTGCTGTTAAGAAGATAACTTTCTGAGCGTGACCTGCTTTAGACACTGGCTTAACAATATTCTCAATGTGATGGATAGGGTAAGAAACACGAGTGTTTTCTGTTTTAGAGCCATCATCGAAATCGATTGAGCCATCGCCACGAACTGTTACGTTTTCTAGTAGAGCATCACGACGGATTGCGTTGTAGATTTCTGGTTCTGCTTCTTTCGATAGACGAATCGTCTTCGCGTAACAACCGCCTTCAAAGTTGAAGATACCGTCGTCATCCCAGCCGTGCTCATCATCACCAATCAGCTGACGTTTAGGGTCAGTTGAAAGCGTTGTTTT
The DNA here is from genome assembly GCF_050337375.1 of Vibrio makurazakiensis. NCBI lineage: Bacteria > Pseudomonadati > Pseudomonadota > Gammaproteobacteria > Vibrionales > Vibrionaceae > Vibrio > Vibrio makurazakiensis. Next base: position 73,290 of record NZ_JAKJSW010000017.1, read on the forward strand.
ACCTGTGCCAGATAGACCGAAGAATACTGCTACATCGCCTTTTTCGCCGACGTTAGCACTACAGTGCATTGAAGCAATGCCTTGTAGAGGTAGTAGGTAGTTCATCATTGCGAACATACCTTTCTTCATTTCACCGCCGTACCAAGTACCACCGATGATTTGAACGCGCTCTGTCAGGTTGAAAGCAACGAAGTTTTCAGAGTTTAGACCTTGTTTTTCCCAGTTAGGGTTTGTGGTCTTCGCACCGTTCATTACTACGAAATCAGGTTCGAACGTTGCTAGTTCTTCGTCAGTTGGACGAATGAACATGTTTTTAACGAAGTGAGCTTGCCATGCTACTTCTGTAATAATTCGTACACTTAGACGTGTATCAGGGTTAGCACCACAATAACCGTCGATCACAAATAGGCGCTTGCCAGACAGTTGTGTTGTTACTAGCTCTTTCAGCTCGTTCCAAACATCTGTTGTGATAGGTTTGTTGTCGTTTTTGCCTTGATCTGACCACCACATGGTATCGCGTGTCGTGTCATCTTTTACGATGTATTTATCTTTAGGTGAGCGTCCAGTAAAGATACCAGTGTCAACAGCAACAGAGCCCAGTTCAGTCACTACACCTTTTTCGTAGCCCTCTAAACCTGGAAGTGTTTCTTCAACGAATAACTGCTCATAACTTGGGTTACGAAGAACCTCGGTTACACCAGTTAGCCCGTGCTTAGTTAGATCAATTTGTGCAGCCTTTGTATGTTCCATAACGGTCATAGGTGCTCCTTGTAGGATATTTTGTAGGGATTTTTTATTTATTTGTAATTATTATTATTCGCTCACCGCACGTGTAACGAAACTTTGGAAAGCGCAAGGTATAGCTCAAAATATACCCATAATTTTCACAAGGTTTTAAGTGTCTCGTCACATATTGGTAGTACTAGTCTATCGTGGACGCAAACCTTTGCGCTAGATCAAAATGATTATTAATAGACTAAAATTAAGAGGTGATTTAATTACGTGAAAGCCCCGTAATTACTGGCCTTGGATCACAAAAAGGCCTGCATGGTGCAGGCCTTTTTTTGGGTAAATTACGTGCTTGGTAATCTTGGGAAATTAATGAACGGTATTATTGCCTTTATCTTCCGCTTCAGCGAATAAAGCGTCGACATCACCCTTGTCAAAAGAGTAGTTTGTACCGCAGTAATCACAGTGAAGAGCCACACTTCCTTCAGTACTAATGATGTCGTAGATCTCTTCTTTTGCTACCGTAACGATTGCAGAACCGCTTCGCTCACGCGAGCAACCACAGAAAAACTCAACAGGCTGTGGTGTAAATAGCTGCACTTTTTCTTGGTTATATAGACGGTAAAGTAAATCGTTAGCTTCTAGTGAAAATAACTCTTCATCTTTAACTGTGTTGGTTAGTTGCTCAAGGTGCTCGAAGTCATCTGGAGTACCAGTGCCGTCTGGCATTACTTGAAGTAACATACCTGCTGCGTGTTTTTTACCGTCGTGCTCACCAGTACGGATCCACAGGCGAGTTTTAAGCTGCTCAGAGTTTTCGAAGTAGCCTTCAAGCACTTCTGCCAGAGTGTTGCCTTCAAGACCCACAATACCTTGGTAACGCTCGCCTTTCTTTGGCGTAATAGTGATCACTAGGTGACCTTTACCGATCAAGTCGTGCAGACCTGCATCGTCAGCGATTTCACCTTCAAAACGAGCAACACCACGAATTTTTTGATCGTGGTCGCCGTTGATAACCGCTAGCGAAACTGGGCCATCACCTTGAAGTTGCATTGTAATGGAACCTTCAAACTTAAGTGTTGCCGTAAGTAGGGTTGTAGAAACCAATAGCTCACCTAACAGCTTCTGTACTGCTGCCGGGTATTCCTTGCTAGAAATAATTTGCTGGTACGCTTCATCCAGTTGTACCAGTTCGCCACGAACAGAAAGATCTTCAAATAGGTAGCGGTTTAAAATGTTGTTTGCCATTACTTCTGTGGTCATAAGGATGTCCAGCTTATTGATGTTTAAATTTAATAATATCGCGTCGCTGCTTTTTATCAGGTCGACGTTCAGGGCTTGGGCTGTGGGCATGTAGTTTACGTTGTTTCGCAAACTCTTCTCTCTTTGCCAAGCTTTCCGTTGTTTCTTCATAGAGTGTTTGAGCTACTGGAGCTCCGCCACGATGCGCGGATATTTTCTCTATGGTTACTGTTTTTTCTTCATTACCTTGGCGCAAGGTAATTACAGCGCCAAGTTCAACAATTTTACTTGGTTTGCTACGTTGGCCATTATAGTGGACTTTGCCACCATCGACCATATTACGAGCAATTGAACGTGTTTTGTAAAAACGAGCTGCCCATAACCATTTGTCTAGCCTGACAGCTTCATTATCGGTTTTCATAATGGTCTCGTCTCTGAAAGTTGTGAATGCGGTGTATTCGTTAATTTATTCACGCAATATTGAATACGCGTTGCTAACAATGGAGTCGGGTCGCTGTTTTTTCAAGGCAGGTGACAAAATTACGATAGTTAAGCCTTGTTATAATTGCCATTGTGCTATAGTGCGATTATATAAACATATAAAACACATCGTACTGTATGGTGTGCTGATTAATTCAGTAATATATAAACATGACAACTAGTTATGCGCGAATAGGTTTGTCATGGAAGGGACTTAGGTTAGTGAAATCATCCGAGCACGGAAGCGTATTGCAGCACTTCCCACAATTAAATCGTCTATTTCAAGATAAGGTTAAAGTTCAGCAGACGTTGAGCTTGAGCTTATGCTGCCTTCTGATCGGTATTACTGCTTGGAAACTAGGACAACTTATATGGTTCGTGGAACCTGTAGAAAGTTCGGTGACACCATGGCAAGCGAATGTGCAAGCATCACAGCAGGCATCTGAATCCCTTGATTTATCGACTCTTCAAAAAAGCCATCTATTTGGCTTATATAACGCCAAACAGCCTGTTATTGAGCAGGCAATCGTTCAAGATGCACCAAAAACTCGTTTGAATCTGGTGTTAGTTGGTGCAGTTGCGAGTTCAAACCCTGCATTAAGTTTGGCTGTGATTGCCAATCGTGGCAAACAGGCGACTTACGGGATCAATGAAACCATTGAAGGAACTCGAGCTAAATTAAAAGCGGTGTTAGTCGATAGGGTTATTATTGAAAACTCAGGCCGAGATGAAACATTGATGCTTGAGGGAATTGAGTACAAAAAATTGCAAGTATCGGCCTCGAAACCTCGCTCGACTTCATCGGTTACGGGAAATAACCCGACCAGTTCTGAAGATAAGTTGTCTCAAATAAGACAGCAGATCACTAAAGACCCTCAAAAAATATTTCAGTACGTTCGATTATCGCAAGTGAAGCGTGACGGACAGGTTTTGGGTTATCGAGTTAGCCCTGGGAAAGATCCTGAGCTATTTAATGCTGTTGGTTTAAAGAACGGTGATATAGCGACGCAGCTTAACGGTAATGATCTAACTGACCCAGCAGCAATGGCGACTATATTCAAATCCATCTCAGAACTCACGGAACTGAACTTATCGGTTGAGAGAGATGGTCAGCAACATGATGTTTATATTGAATTTTAAAACTTATGCCGATTGGCAAAAGTCTAGGAGAAGTACGTGAAGCATTGGTTTAAGAAAAGTGCATGGTTACTGGCAGGAAGCTTGGTTTGCACTCCAGCCGCTATCGCAAGTGACTACAGTGCGAGCTTTAAAGGCACTGATATTCAAGAGTTTATTAATATTGTCGGGCGTAACTTAGAAAAGACGATCATCGTTGACCCTTCCGTTCGCGGTAAGATCGATGTTCGTAGCTATGATGTGCTGAATGAAGAGCAATATTACAGCTTTTTCTTAAATGTTTTAGAGGTGTATGGCTACGCCGTTGTAGAGATGGAATCTGGTGTACTCAAAATCATCAAAGCTAAAGACTCTAAAACATCAGCAATTCCCGTAGTCGGTGATAGCGATCGTATTCAAGGCGATAGTGTTATTACACGAGTAGTGGCTGTTCGAAATGTATCGGTACGAGAACTCTCTCCTTTATTACGTCAACTAAACGATAATGCTGGAGCAGGTAACGTTGTGCACTACGACCCTGCTAATATCATTCTAATTACTGGGCGCGCAGCGGTAGTTAACCGTCTTGCAGATATCATTAAGCGTGTTGATCAAGCAGGTGATAAAGCGATTGAAGTGGTTGAACTACGTAATGCTTCTGCTGCTGAAATGGTGCGAATTGTTGAAGCATTGAATAAAACGACTGATGCCAAAAACACCCCGGCTTTCCTACAACCTAAGCTGGTTGCAGATGATCGTACAAACTCAATTCTGATATCGGGTGACCCTAAAGTTCGTAGCCGTTTAAGAAGCTTGATAGAGCAACTTGATGTAGAAATGGCGACTAAAGGTAATAACCGCGTTATTTATCTGAAATATGCCAAAGCTGAAGATTTAGTGGACGTGTTGACTGGCGTGTCAGAGAACCTTCAAGCTGAAAAGCAGTCTTCATCGAAAAGTAAAAGCAGCAACCGTTCTCAGGTCATGATTGCCGCTCACACAGAAACAAACTCTCTGGTGATGACAGCCCCGCCAGATATTATGAATGCTTTACAAGACGTTATCGCTCAGCTTGATATTCGCAGAGCTCAAGTATTGATTGAAGCTTTGATTGTCGAAATGGCAGAAGGTGACGGCGTTAATCTTGGCGTGCAATGGGGTAACCTAGAAACGGGTGCCATTGTCCAATACGGCAACACAGGTGCACCTATCGGTGGTGTGATGGTTGGCTTAGAAGAAGCGAAAGACACGACTGAAACTACGGCTGTTTACGATTCAGATAATAATTTCCTACGTAATGAAACCACCACAACAGAAGGTGATTTTACGTCGTTAGCCGCTGCACTTTCTGGTGTGAATGGCGCGGCAGTGAGTCTTGCGTTAGGTGACTGGACTGCATTAATCAGTGCGGTGTCAACTGACTCCAACTCAAACATACTGTCTTCTCCAAGTATTACGGTTATGGATAACGGTGAAGCTTCTTTCATCGTGGGTGAAGAAGTTCCAGTACTAACGGGATCTACTGCGGGTTCTAGTAATGACAACCCATTCCAAACGGTTGATCGTAAAGAGGTTGGTATTAAGCTAAAAGTCGTTCCTCGAATTAACGAAGGTGACGCCGTTCAGCTGAACATTGAGCAAGAAGTTTCAAACGTGTTAGGTGCGAATGGTGCAGTAGATGTACGCTTTGCTAAACGCCAATTGAATACCTCTGTGATTGTGCAAGATGGCCAAATGCTTGTACTCGGTGGTTTGATTGATGAGCGCGCTTTGGAAAGTGAATCTAAGGTTCCGATCCTTGGTGACATCCCTGTACTAGGTTACCTATTTAAATCTACGAACACTCAAGTTGAAAAGAAAAACCTGATGGTCTTCATCAAGCCGACGATCATTCGTGATGGCATGACGGCTGATGGTATTACTCAGCGCAAATACAATTACATCCGTGCTGAGCAGCTCTTTAAGTCAGAGCAAGGTTTGAAGCTGATGGATAATGAGCATATTCCTGTGTTGCCTAAGTTTGGCGATGACATCCGCCACCCTGCTGAAATTCAAGCCTTCATTGATCAAATGGAAGCTCAGTAATGTCGGACATGCTAGATACAGTGCGAGCCTACCAGCGCTTACCGTTTAGCTTTGCTAATCGTTATAAGATGGTATTGGAACAAGGGCACCCTGAACGTTTGCCAAATTTATATTACGTTGAGCCTCTTAGTGCGGCTGCGATTTTGGAAGTTGCGCGTGTCATTAAAGGTGGCTTTGAGCCACAAGCGATCAGTGTTGATGAGTTTGAATTAAAGCTTACCCAAGCTTACCAACGTGATTCATCGGAAGCGCGTCAGTTGATGGAAGATATTGGTGCTGACAACGATGACTTTTTCTCGTTGGCGGAAGAGCTTCCGCAAGACGAAGATCTTCTTGAGTCTGAAGATGATGCTCCGATCATCAAATTGATTAATGCCATGTTAGGCGAAGCCATTAAAGAAGGCGCGTCGGATATTCATATCGAAACTTTTGAGAAGTCATTATCGATTCGTTTCCGAGTCGATGGGGTACTACGTGACGTTTTAGCACCAAGTCGTAAGCTGTCTCCTTTGCTGGTATCGCGTGTGAAGGTCATGGCGAAGCTAGATATTGCTGAAAAACGCGTGCCACAAGATGGTCGAATTTCATTGCGTATCGGCGGTCGAGCAGTTGATGTACGTGTTTCTACAATGCCATCCTCTCATGGTGAGCGTGTGGTTATGCGTTTACTCGACAAGAATGCGACAAGACTAGATTTGCACAGTCTTGGCATGACCGCTCAAAACCACGAAAACTTCCGTAAGCTGATCCAACGACCACACGGCATTATCTTGGTTACCGGCCCAACAGGTTCTGGTAAATCAACCACGTTATATGCAGGCTTACAGGAACTGAACAGCAACGAACGTAATATTCTGACTGTTGAAGACCCGATTGAATTTGATATCGATGGTATTGGTCAAACGCAAGTGAACCCAAAAGTCGATATGACCTTTGCTCGTGGCTTACGTGCTATTTTGCGTCAAGATCCGGATGTCGTCATGGTTGGTGAAATTCGTGATTTAGAGACTGCCCAAATTGGTGTGCAGGCGTCTTTAACGGGTCACTTAGTTATGTCGACATTACACACCAATACCGCAGTAGGTGCGATCACGCGTTTACGTGATATGGGTATCGAACCTTTCCTTATTTCTTCTTCTTTACTTGGAGTACTGGCACAGCGCCTTGTTCGAACATTATGTAATGACTGTAAAGAACCGTACAAAGCGGACAAAGAGCAGAAAAAGCTGTTTGATTTGAAGAAAAAAGATGAGTTAACGCTGTATCACGCAAAAGGTTGTGAGCAGTGTAATCACAAAGGCTACCGTGGCCGTACCGGTATTCATGAATTGTTGATGATTGATGATTCAGTACAAGAATTAATCCACAGTGAAGCGGGTGAACAAGCCATTGAAAAGGCGATTCGTCAGAGTACACCAAGTATTCGTGGTGATGGTTTAGATAAAGTGAGACAGGGCATCACGTCTTTGGAAGAAGTGATGCGAGTGACCAAGGAAGTTTAGTATGGCGGCGTTTGAATACAAAGCCTTGAACGCAAAAGGCAAGCAGAAGAAAGGCACCATTGAAGGGGATAATGCTCGTCAGGCCCGTCAACGACTGAAAGAGCAAGGCTTAGTCCCTATTGAAGTGATTGAAGCTAAAGCCAAAGCGACGAAGTCAGCCAGTGGCGGCCCGTCACTAGGCTTAAAGCGAGGAATAAGTACTCCAGATCTTGCTTTAATTACTCGCCAAATCTCGACATTAGTTCAATCAGGAATGCCACTTGAAGAGTGTTTAAAAGCGGTTTCTGAGCAGTCAGAAAAACCTCGTATTTGCACTATGCTTGCTGCAGTCAGAGCCAAGGTAACCGAAGGTTATAGTTTGGCCGAGAGTCTTGCTGATTACCCTCATGTTTTCGATGAACTCTTTCGTTCAATGGTTGCTGCGGGCGAAAAGTCAGGCCATTTAGATGCTGTTCTAGAACGTTTAGCTGACTACGCTGAAAATCGTCAAAAAATGCGTTCTAAGTTAATGCAGGCGATGATTTACCCTGTAGTGCTGGTGGTCTTCGCAGTGAGTATTGTTTCGTTCTTGCTTGCGACGGTTGTTCCTAAAATCGTTGAACCGATCATTCAGATGGGGCAAGAGCTTCCTCAGTCGACACAATTCTTATTAGCTTCCAGTGAATTTATTCAGAATTGGGGAATCCAATTACTTATCCTCATTGTTGCAGCGATTTTCCTGTTGAAAACAGCATTGAAGAAACCGTCTATTCGCTTGAATTGGGATAGAAAGCTCTTGGCTTTACCGCTGATCGGTAAAATTGCCAAAGGCATTAATACTGCTCGTTTCGCTCGTACACTATCTATTTGTACTTCCAGCGCGATTCCTATTTTGGAAGGTATGAAAGTGGCGGTAGACGTGATGTCGAATCAGTTCGTGAAACAGCAAGTTGTGAACGCTGCAGACAGTGTGCGTGAAGGTGCTAGCTTGCGTAAAGCGCTCGACCAAACCAAATTATTTCCACCTATGATGCTGCATATGATCGCAAGTGGAGAGCAAAGTGGGCAGCTTGAGCAAATGCTAACGCGAGCGGCGGATAACCAAGACCAAAGTTTTGAGTCGACGGTCAACATCGCACTCGGTATTTTTACTCCAGCGTTAATTGCTCTAATGGCTGGGTTAGTGTTATTCATCGTGATGGCAACGTTGATGCCAATGCTTGAGATGAACAACTTAATGAGCGGATAGTTCTTGGAATTTTAATGGGTAGGATTACCTAATTTAGAGTGTAGTTTGGAGAAATAATGAAAAATAAAATGAAAAAACAGTCTGGTTTTACACTTCTAGAAGTGATGGTTGTGGTTGTTATTCTGGGCGTTTTGGCAAGTTTTGTTGTACCTAATCTACTGGGCAATAAAGAAAAGGCCGATCAGCAGAAGGCGATTACTGATATTGTCGCTCTTGAGAATGCACTAGACATGTTTAAGTTGGACAACAGTGTTTATCCAACGACAGATCAAGGCTTAGAGGCGCTAGTGTCTAAACCAAGCAGTCCAGAGCCTCGTAACTACCGCGACGGTGGCTACATTAAACGTCTTCCTAATGATCCTTGGGGTAATGAATACCAATACCTGAGCCCAGGGGATAACGGCACAATCGATATCTTTACATTAGGAGCTGATGGTCAAGAAGGCGGTGAAGGTGTTGCTGCGGATATCGGCAACTGGAACATGCAAGATTTCCAATAAGCCTCGGCTTATGTTTGAAAATCGATAGTAGTATGAAGGTCAGCATGCTTAAAGAACTTAAAGTGAAGCCAGAATCAAAAGGCTTTACGTTAATTGAAATATTGCTGGTGCTCGTATTGTTATCGGTTACTGCTGTGGCCGTTATTGCCACCATTCCTCCAAGTAGCTCAGATCAATCGAAGCAGTATGCACATAGCTTCTATCAGCGTTTACAGTTACTCAATGAAGAAGCTGTATTAAGTGGGTTAGATTTCGGTGTTCGTATTAACGAAGAGAAATCGAATTACTTATTAATGACTTTAGCTTCTGATGGCTGGCAGGAAACGGACTTTGATAAAATCCCTTCTTCTACGTTATTGCCTAATGATGTGACGATGTCTTTGACTTTAGGCAGTGAAGTATGGGGTGGCGATGATCGTTTATTTGAGCCTGGCTCCTTGTTTGATGAAGAGATGTTTGCCGAATTTGAGGAAGATAAACCATTACCTCCACCTCAAATATTTGTTCTATCGAGCGCTGAGCTAACTCCGTTTGCCGTGTCTTTTTACCCTAATTCGGGAGACGCACTAAAAGACAGTTGGCGAGTTAAAGTGAATGAGAGTGGCGTCATTAAATTATTCGCACCGGGAGAAGTTGAAGATGAAGAGTAATTTTAACTCTCACCGACGTTCTCGAGGTATGACATTACTTGAAGTTCTGGTGGCCTTAGCTATTTTTGCGACTGCTGCGATCAGCGTGATTCGAGCTGTCACCCAACACATAAATACCGTGAGCTATTTAGAAGAAAAAATGTTTGCTTCAATGGTTGCAGATAATCAACTAGCAACGGTGATGTTACACCCTGATAAGCTTGCGAAGACAAATGGGAAACAAGRGATGGCTGGGCGCGATTGGTATTGGAAAGTAACACCTGTGAGCACGACGGGTGATTTATTGAAAGCGTTCGAAGTGAGTGTTGCAACAGCTAAAGACAGTTCACCAGTCGTCACTGTGCAAAGCTATGTTGCTAAGAACTAATATGTGGCTAAAAACTAATATGTCACGACGAACTAAGACGCGATTAAGCTCTCACATACCATCGGGTTTCACCTTGATTGAGGTGCTGGTGGCTATCGCAATTTTTTCAACGCTAAGTATTGCCGCATACCAAGTGGTCAATCAGGTTCAGCGTAGCAATGAGTTATCACTTGAACGTACGACGAGGTTGAATGAGCTACAACGTGCTTTGGTCATATTAGATAATGATTTTCGACAAATGGCATTACGCCAGTTTCGCACTAACGGCGAAGAACCATCATCTAAGTTGATCGATTGGCAAAACAATTTATTGGATTCCGATACTAAGGGCGTGATGTTTACTCGCCTTGGTTGGCACAACCCGCAGCAGCAGTTTCCGCGAGGGGAAGTGACGAAAGTCGGGTATCGGATGAATGGTGAAACTCTTGAAAGAGTCTGGTGGCGTTACTCAGATACTCCACAGGGGCAGCAAGGTGTGATCACGCCGATTTTAAGTGAGATCGATGATTTTACGCTTGAGTTCTATGATGGAAAAAGCTGGAAAAAAGAGTGGCTTGCTAACATGGAACTACCAAAAGCCGTTAAGGTTATCCTAAAGCTTCAAGATTATGATTCTGTGGAGCGGGTTTATTTGACCTCTGGCGGAAAGCTGAACTCAGATAATGCTGACGAAGAGAGTGATGAAAATGGTTAGTCATCGTTCCGTTAAACACCAACGTGGTGTCGCTTTAATTGTCATCCTGATGCTATTAGCGATCATGGCGACTATTGCAGCCAGTATGTCTGAAAGGCTTTTTACACAATTTAAGCGTGTAGGAAATCAACTTAACTACCAACAAGCTTACTGGTATAGCCTGGGCGTCGAAGGGTTAGCTTTAGCTGGCATCAAGCAAAGTTATTCTGATAACGAAACTATTAATTTAAGCCAACAGTGGGCACAGGAAGAACAAGTGTTTCCACTCGATTATGGTCAGGTTCGTGGGCGAGTGTGGGACAAGCAAGCATGTTTCAACCTTAATGCATTGTCTCAGGCTACCGTTCCAACAGGCAGCAACAACGCTCCTTATGAAGTCAAAGTGTGGCAAACCTTAATGAAAGAGCTTGAGGTTGAGCCCTATAAAGCGGAAGTGATAGCAAACTCTACATGGGAGTTTGTTGATAAGAATAACGAGATTAATACCGTTTCTGGCGTTGAAGACAGTACGTATGAAGGGATGAAGCCGGCTTACTTAGCAGCAAACAGCTTGCTTGCAGACAGCAGTGAATTACGCGCTGTTTATCAAGTCACAGGTGACGTGATGCAGAAAGTCGCTCCTTATATATGTGCTTTACCGACCGATGAGTGGAAGTTGAATGTGAATACGGTTATGCCTGAACAAGCGGCGTTATTAGTCGCGATGTTTGCGCCAAACTTAAGCTTATCGAATGCTCAATCACTACTGAAAGACCGCCCTTTTGATGGGTGGTCGTCGATCAATGATTTCTTTGCAGAAGCATCGATGTCGGCAGTAACGGAAGATATTCGTAAACAGGCTCAGCCATACTTAGGTGTTGATAGCGCCTACTTTGAATTAGATGCAGAAATATTAGTGGAAAAGTCTCGCGTGCGAATTCGCAGCCTTCTCTATAGTGATAACCGAGAAACAGCGACTGTAGTACGTCGTCGCTTTGGAGGAATCAGTGAGCGAGTTTCTGACCGTTCGACTGAGTAGTGAACCGCAGAGCCCTGTGCCGTGGTGCGTTTGGTCGACAAGCCAGCAAGAAGTGATAGCCAGTGGTGAATTGGCTAGCTGGCAGCAATTAGATGAGTTGACGCCTTATGCGCAGCAAAGAAGTTGTATCGCCTTATTATCGGGTAGTGACTGCTTAGTGACTGACGTAGAAATCCCAAATGGCGCAGCGCGTCAGTTTGAATCGATGCTGCCATATTTATTAGAAGATGAAGTGGCACAAGATGTCGATGATCTTCATTTTTCTATCCTAGATAAAAAATCAGACAGTGCGACCGTGTGTGGTGTTGAGCGTAAGTGGTTAACCCATATTGTTCAAAGCTTTGCTGACAACGACATTGTTTTGCGTAAGGTGCTGCCTGATACGTTCGCTATGCCGATTGAAACGCAAGGTGTGTCTGCGCTGAAAATTCATAATCAATGGTTACTGCGGTACGGCGCGTTCAAAGTCGCATCGGTCGATGAGAACTGGTTGTCATTATTTATGACGTCTGATTGGTTCGAACATGAATTGGAAGCAGCATTGCCCATTAACAGTTATACCGCGATGCCAGCTATCGATATGGGTAATCGTGAGCATGTTGAGTGGCAAGCGAAGCCGGCTGAATTGGTGATAGGCTTATTGAGCCAGCAGGCGATCACAAGCTCTGTTAACTTGCTGACAGGCAGTTTTAAAGCGAAATCGTCGTTGATTAAATACTGGCGTATTTGGCAAAAAGTGGCCGTCGCAGCGTGTTTCCTTGTTTCAGTGTTAGTTGTGCAACAGGTGTTATTAGTCCAGCAATCAGAAGCGCAGGCTAATGCTTACCGAGCTGAAAGTGAGCGGATTTTCCGAACTGTATTTCCTAATAAACGTAAGATCCCTACGGTCAGTTATTTGAAGCGTCAAATGAACGATGAAGCGAATCGTCTGGGTGGCTCATCAGTCGGAGACTCAGTGATGGGGTGGTTTACCCTATTGCCTGAAACGATAGGCAAAGTGACTGCGATTGAGCTTGAAAGTATTAAGTACGATGGCAATCGTGGCGAAGTACGAATTCAAGCAAAAAGTAAAGACTTCCAAAGCTTTGAAGAAGCTCGAACTCAGCTGTCAGAGCAGTTCTTAGTTGAACAAGGTCCACTCAATCGAAATGGCGACGCTGTCTTTGGCAGTTTTGTACTAAAGCGTCAGTGAGGACACGATGAAAAATTTAATGGAATCGCTGCAAGCTTGGTGGAGTTCAATAAGCCAACGTGAACAACGTTTAGTTATCGGATGTTCGCTACTGTTGGTAGTTGGTGCGATCTATTGGGGGCTATTGCAGCCTTTAACCCAGAGAGCAGAGCTTGCACAAACTCGAATTCAAAGTGAAAAACAGCTGTTAAGCTGGGTAAAAAATAAAGCGGATGAAATATCTGAACTACGTTCAAGCAATGGGGCTATTGTTTCAACTCAGCCTTTGAATCAAGTAGTGTCTTCATCGATTCGCCGTTACAAAATTGAATTAATACGAGTCCAACCTCGCGGTGAAATGCTACAGGTATGGATCAAACCTTTACCCTTTAATCAGTTTGTAGACTGGTTAACTTACTTGAAAGAGAAACAAGGGGTTGAGGTTGAGTTCATGGATATTGATCGTTCAGATAAGTCAGGTGTCATAGAAGTCAACCGACTGCAGTTTAAGCGAGGTTAATGTGAAACGTGGTTTTTTATACACAGCAATATTTGTGAGCTGCTTTTCTGTCAGCTTGATTTTGCATTTACCAGCATCTTTTGCATTAAAGCAATTACCTCCTGTTCGCGGTTTAGTGATTGAAGGCATTGACGGTTCGTTGTGGCAAGGAAGTGCAACTGCTGTGTCATGGAACAACGTAAACTACGGCGCAGTACAATGGGACTTCCAGTTCGCAAAGTTATTACAAGCGAAAGCAGAAGTTGCGGTTCGTTTTGGCCGACAAAGCGATATGGATTTGCGAGGTAAGGGGTTTATCGGCTATAGCTTCGGCGGAGCTTATGTTGAAAACTTAGTAGCAGCGATCCCAGCAGAAAAAGTATTAGATTACGCTCCAGCAATCCCTGTTCCATTGACGGTGTCGGGGCAATTAGAATTGACTGTGCGACATGCTGTTCATGCTCAGCCTTGGTGTCAAACGGCTGAAGGTACGCTAGCGTGGAGTAACAGTGGTGTCGAATCACCACTTGGAGCACTTAATCTTGGGCCTGTCATTGCTGACATTGTATGTGTAGATAACAATATTACAGTGAAGGGCGAACAGAGTAGCCTTGAAGTGAATAGTGAGTTCTCTGCTCAGTTGGGGAATAATAAACATTACTCCGCTTCTGCTTGGTTTAAACCGGAAGCTGAATTCCCCTCTGCGATGGGCAGTCAGCTAAAGTGGCTCGGCTCTCCGAATAATCAAGGACAATACCAGTTTAATTATCAAGGCAAGCTATAAACGTATGCACTTATAAACTGGCAGCGCCAACCTACAAAAAAGCTCTAACGGTATGTTAGAGCTTTTTTCGTTTAGCGATGAGTTACAAGATAGGGAAGGATTAATCTTTTCCTTCTAAAATTTCATCCCACGGTAATTCGTTATCGCCTAAGACAATGAAATTTGGGTTTTCTAGTGTTTCTCTTTCATTGTAAGACAAAGGTTTTAGGTGAGTATTAAGAATACGTCCGCCAGCTTCTTCGACAATACATTGGGTTGCAGCGGTATCCCATTCGCCTGTTGGACCTAAGCGTAAGTAGCAGTCCACAGCACCTTCGGCAACCAAGCAGGCTTTAAGAGCTGCAGAACCCAACGGGACTAGGTCGTAGTTCCATTTTGAGCTCATGCGGCTAGTAATACGATTGATGTCTTGGCGACGACTGATCGCAATGGCAATCGACTGATTAGGTTGCTCATGCTTGTGAGTCTGTATCTTAACGCTATCATCCATTTCTGGGATTTTCCAAGCGCCCTTGCCTGAATAAGCGTAATAAGTCACACCAGAAACTGGAGCATAAACAACCCCCATCACTGGTCGATTATGTTCAATTAAAGCAATAATTGTGGCAAAGTCGCCACTGCGAGCGATGAATTCTTGAGTACCATCAAGTGGGTCTACAAGCCAGTAACGATCCCATTGTGAGCGCTGCTCAAAGCTAATATCAGCGTCTTCTTCGGAGAGTACTGGAATATCAGGTGTGAGTTCTCTTAAGCGTTGTGAGATAAGCTTGTGTGCCGCTAAATCGGCACTGGTTACTGGCGTGTTGTCGCTTTTAGTGAATTCTTCGTAATCTTTTTTCTCGTAAATTTCGAGGATAAGTTGCCCAGCAGAACGAGCAACTTCTATCACAGAAGGGAGTAGGTTGGAGAGGTCTTTTGTTATGGGCATAATGGCTACTCTTGCTCTTTTAATATTCTGATTGCTAGTAGTAGGGCGGTTATGCTGCGAGCTTCGCAAAAGTCGAGGTGAGTCAGTAACTCTTCGGCTTGAGCTAATGGCCAGCGCACAACATCTAATGGTTCTGGTTCATCACCTTCTAGCTTTTCTGAGTATAGGTCTTCTGCAATGAATAGGGTCATCTTGCTCGAAAAATAAGAAGGCGCAAGGACAACTTCTTTTAATGGTGTCAGTTTATTTGCACCTAAACCTATCTCTTCTTTTAGCTCTCTATTGGCGGCTTGTGCAGGATTTTCGCCCGGGTCAATTAACCCTTTTGGAAACCCTAGCTCATAACGCTCTGTTCCAGCTGCGTATTCACGAACCAGTAGAATGTCACCGCTTTCAGTGATGGGAACCATCATGACGGCATTGCGTCCACTTGGTTTCATTCGTTCGTAAGTTCGTTCTACACCGTTAGAAAAACGTAAGTCGAGAGACTCAATAGAAAATAGTCTTGATTGAGCGACAGTTTGCTTAGCCAGAATTTCTGGCAGAGTCCTTTTTGTCATTTCGCTCGCTCCTTAGCTAGAAAGTATGATTAGTAATATATGAGAAAATCACACTGATTGACACTAGCTATTTATTATAGATATTAAAAAAGGCTGATGTTTTCACATCAACCTTTGATTTCGAATTTCGATCGTTACTGACTAGTTATTATAGCAGTAAGAGCTAGTAGTAAGAGTGCTCACCGCGATCGTGCTCTGTTGCGTCACGAACCGCTGTTAATTCACCTTCAAACTGCTGAAGAAGCTCTTTCTCGATGCCTTCTTTTAGTGTTACATCAACCATTGAACAACCGTTACAACCACCGCCGAATGCAACAATCGCTGCGCCATCTTCTGTGATTTCTACTAGGCTAACGTGACCGCCGTGACCAGCAAGTTGTGGGTTTACTTGTGTTTGGATTGCGTATTCAACACGTTCAATCAGTGATGCATCATCCGCTACTTTACGCATTTTAGCGTTCGGTGCTTTTAATGTTAGCTGAGAACCCATTTTGTCTGTAACGAAATCAATTTCAGCTTCATCTAGGAAAGGTAGGCTGAGTTCATCTACATACGCAGAGAAACTTTCAAAAGACAGCACGGTATCAGTTGATTCTACCGCTTCTGGTGGGCAGTAAGACACACCACACTCAGCATTTTGAGTACCAGGGTTTACCACGAACACACGAATGTTAGTGCCTTCAGGTTGTTGACCCAGCAGGTTAGCAAAGTGAGTTTGAGCTGTTTCTGTAATTGTAATATTTGACACGACGAATACCTGAGTAAATTTGTAGGCTATTACGGCCATTCTACTCCTGTCAGAATCGTAATTCAGCCCTTTTCTGTAGGATTGTTGTGCAAAATTAACACAAGCTAAGCTACGTCAAGGGTTCAGGAGTGCGGCAGATACAGTAAATATCAATTCTTTTGACACCCACTTCAAGCAATAAATCACATAAATGCTGCACGGTACTGCCTGTGGTGACGACATCGTCCAAAATCGCGACATGGGTTTGCGTTGGTTGTTTATTCAAGGTGAAAGCGTTGCGTAAGTTCTGTTGGCGTTGATCTTTGGTTAAACCATGTTGGAAGGACGTCGAACGAATTCGTTTAAATATTTGATGCTGAGTCAACGTATGTCGATCTTGTGCTGGCGTATGTAATTCCTTAGCAAGGTAATCACAAAGTAACGCACTTTGATTGAAGCCTCGTTGTATGTATCGGCTCCAGTGCAGTGGCACACTGGTGATTAAAGGGGCTGGAGACTCTATTTTGGGGGCAAGTAACTTCGCAAGATCTCGAGCAACCCAAAATTTTTTAGCGTATTTAAGCTGGTGGATATAGCGTGAGGTGGGAAATGTGTAGTCGCTAACACAATATAAGCGCTGCCAGGGCGGGGGCGCCGTAAGGCATTGACCACACTGTTCAACTGCTGTCAGAGTTTCTAAACCACAGCGCTGACAGCGGGATGTTTCGGAAAAATGGCTGAGACAGGTTACACACCAAATACTGTGATTGTCATGCTTCTCTTTAGGCAGTCCGCATAGGTCACATTGCAATGGTAAGTATTGTTGTGTGGTTTTTTGTAGCCAATCCGATACCATAATTGCCAATTATTTAGAGTCATAGTTAATAAGCTAACAGCCGTTTGTTGCGGCTGTTGGTGGAAAAAGTAGGGAAGAGTGAGAGCATGAGCAAAGCATTATATTGGCAAGTGTCGGGTTCTGGACCTGATCTTGTATTAGTACATGGCTGGGGAATGAATGGAGCTGTGTGGCAGCAAACCGTTACGACGTTAGAAAAGCAATTTACCGTGCACGTCGTTGATTTGCCTGGCTACGGTCATAGCGCTCATATTCACGCTCAAACTCTCGAAGAAATATCTCAGAGTCTCATAATAGATGCGCCAAGCAATGCGATTTGGGTTGGGTGGTCATTAGGCGGTTTAGTTGCAACGCATATGGCGCTACACCATGCTGATTTTGTGAGTAAGCTTGTGACTGTCGCCAGTTCCCCTAAGTTTGCAGCAGACAAGCCGTGGCGAGGCATTCAACCTAGTGTATTAACGGCATTTACTGAGCAATTGGTTGAAGATTTTCAAACAACGATAGAGCGTTTCATGGCGTTGCAAGCTATGGGTAGCCCTTCTGCTCGTCAAGACGTTAAGCTGCTTAAGCAAGCTGTGCTTTCACGCCCGTTACCTAACCCTGAATCACTACTTGCAGGCCTACAAATGCTGTCTGATGTTGACCTACGCTCACAGCTTCCTCAAGTCTCTGTACCTATGCTTCGTTTGTACGGAAGGTTGGATGGGTTAGTGCCATTAAAAGTCGCGAAAGATCTAGAAAAGGCACTCCCAGGTACCGAACAATACGTATTTAGCCAGTCCTCACACGCACCATTTATGACCGAAGCAGATACATTCTGTAACCAGTTAATAAGCTTCTCAAGTAAATAATTGCTAAAATTATAATCAATGTGGTCGATATATAATCTAACCAAAGAAATCTAAAAGCATGGCTTGAAGGTTTTAATGGGGCTGCTTTTGAGTTTGGTTTAGTGGTGAGAATG
This sequence comes from Vibrio makurazakiensis, assembly GCF_050337375.1. Lineage (NCBI taxonomy): Bacteria > Pseudomonadati > Pseudomonadota > Gammaproteobacteria > Vibrionales > Vibrionaceae > Vibrio > Vibrio makurazakiensis. Next base: position 91,393 of record NZ_JAKJSW010000017.1, read on the forward strand.
AGAGGCTAAACTTAGCTTAATTGCAGACATTGCTTCAGGCGATACTTAGGAGGTCTCGCGATGATTGTGTCACCTGCAACTGTAGTTAGTGTGCCACTGATCGCCCCGTCCGTTAATGTGCAAACAGAACAAGTAGCGCGTGAAAACAAAGTACGTGAACCAATAGCTCCAACTGTTGCGATGGCGAGAACCAGAGCAGAGCAAAGGGTTAAATCTGAAGATAAAAGGCGAAAGCAATCTGCCTGGGATCCCTCGGATCATCCTAGTTATGGGATAGATGAGGATTCTGAGGCGAATTCGGTTTATCACGAAGACCCTAAAAGCACTTTGGAACGGCTATTCGATTTATTGGCATTACAGACTTACAGTGCCAATCAAGGAAAAGGTTACACGATGCGTTTTCGGCTACCTAAGCATGTTTTAGATGCGGCAATAAAAGAAGGTCAGATGGAGAAGCGGCGAAAGATCATTAAGTACCATTATGGTCATGCTGTCGCCCCTCATACCCCATCAGAAGTTATAGCTGTCTTATAGTTTGAGTTGTAAAGAACAAAAGCTTGGAAAGAGTAACTCTAGGGGAAGCGCTAAAATAAAACCCACTTTAGAATCTAAAGTGGGTTTTGATTTTTAGCCCGTTAAAAAAGCTGACTATTTCTTCGCTTTGGCAAATGCAGCGGCAAACGCGCCACCCATAGCGGCATTTTGTGGCTCTTCACGACGGCGTTGACCTTGCTGAGCAGGGCGCTGATTACCACGAGGTGCTGAATTATTGCTGGTTGATTGAGAACGTTGCGATCGGTTGTCTTGACCAGGTTCGTCTTTCATACGCATAGTTAATGCAATACGCTTACGCTGTGCATCTACTTCCATCACTTTTACTTTTACAATATCACCAGCTTTGACTACTTCACGAGGGTCAGAGACATAACGGTCGGTTAGCGCTGAGATATGCACAAGGCCATCTTGGTGTACGCCGATATCAACAAATGCGCCAAAGTTAGCGACGTTTGATACGACGCCTTCCAAAATCATACCCGGTTCAAGGTCAGAAACACTGTTCACTCCTTCAGCGAAAGTGGCTGTCTTAAATTCAGGGCGAGGGTCACGGCCTGGCTTATCAAGTTCTTTGATGATGTCACTAATGGTCGGTACACCAAAGTTCTCATCGGTATAATCGATAGCATGCAATCCACGTAGGAAATCAGAGTCACCAACCAGAGATTTAATGTCTTTTTGGTTTTTCTCGGCAATCGCTTTAACAATTGGGTACGCTTCTGGGTGAACAGAAGACGCATCAAGTGGGTTCTTACCATCCATAATGCGTAGGAAACCAGCACACTGTTCAAACGCTTTTGGCCCAAGACGCGCCACCTTTTTCAGTGTAGTACGGGCGTTAAAACGGCCATTTTCATCACGATAATCGACAATGTTTTGCGCGATAGTCGTTGATAAACCAGCAACACGTGTTAACAGTGCAGCTGATGCAGTATTTACGTCCACACCAACCGCGTTTACACAGTCTTCCACAATGGCATCTAGGCGCTTAGCAAGCATGGTTTGGCTAACATCGTGTTGGTATTGGCCCACACCAATCGATTTAGGGTCAATCTTCACCAGCTCTGCTAGTGGGTCTTGTAGTCGACGAGCAATCGAAACTGCGCCACGTATAGATACATCCATATTTGGGAATTCTTTCGCAGCCAGTTCAGAGGCAGAGTACACCGAAGCCCCAGCTTCACTGACGATGATTTTTTGCACCTTAAGGTTGCCGCGTTTAATCACATCAGCGACGAAGCTGTCTGTCTCACGTGAAGCGGTACCATTACCAATAGCAATTAAATCAACATTAAACTGTCGAACCATTTGCTCAACGACATGCGCTGATTTGTCGTATTGTTTTTGCGGTGGGTGTGGGTAAATGGTTTCTGTGGCCAATACTTTACCGGTAGCATCCACTACCGCGATTTTCGAACCAGTACGTAAACCAGGGTCAAGGCCAAGTGTTGCACGAGGACCTGCAGGCGCAGCCATCAGCAAGTCTTTTAGGTTAGTTGCGAATACTTCAATCGCTTCAATTTCAGCGCGTTCTTTCATTGCACCCATCAATTCAGTTTCCATGTGCATAGAAACTTTGATACGCCATGCCCAACTGATGACTTGTTTACGCCAAACGTCGGCAGGTGCGCTGCTTAACGAGATGCCATAATGGTCTGCGATGATGGTTTCACAGTAAGAGCTGCGAATGCTTTCTTCTTGCGCTGGGTCAGCATTCATTGCAAGAGTCAAAAAGCCTTCGTTACGACCACGCAGCATGGCTAGCGCACGGTGGGAAGGTATTTTGCTTAAGGCTTCGTTATGCTCAAAGTAATCTTTGAATTTCTCGCCTGCATTTTCTTTACCTGCTACAACGCGAGCGCCAAGCTCAGCATTACGGGTCAGGTGCTGGCGGATCTTTTCTAGTAAGTTTGCGTCTTCAGCAATACGCTCCATGACAATTGCGCGAGCGCCGTCTAATGCAGCCTTGCTGTCTGCAATCCCTTTGTCAGTATTGATGTACGAACTTGCTTCCGACTCAGGATCCGTTTGTGGTTCGCTCCATAGTTTGTCTGCCAGTGGTTCAAGGCCTGCTTCAATCGCAATTTGACCTTTAGTTCGGCGCTTAGGTTTGTAAGGTAAATACAAATCTTCAAGGCGAGTTTTGCTATCTGCTTGGGCGATGTCTCGTTCCAATTCAGGTGTCATTTTTCCCTGTTCTTGGATCGATTTGAGAATGGTTTGACGGCGATCATCAAGCTCACGCAAATAAGAAAGGCGGCTGTCTAGGTTACGAAGCTGGGTGTCATCTAACGCTCCGGTTACTTCTTTACGGTAACGTGCAATAAATGGAACTGTGTTGCCATCATCGATCAAGTTTACAGCAGCGATGACTTGCTCAGGTCGAACATTGAGTTCTTGAGCAATCAATTTACAGATAGCTTGGCTCATCCGTGGGTTCTCGTATTTATTATGATGTTAGGGATATGGGGTTAATGGCTCCATTTTTCTAGCTCTAGCCTTTGAATATTGAGGTTTAGGACCATGTTCTGGTGATCTGATATCTCTTTTGTAAGAGATCTCTCACAACGAGCGTGAGAGTATTGCGTTCTAAATTAAGGTTTTTAGCAATAATCAATTGTAACTAATTGATTATAATTGTTTTATTTAAAGTGTGATCTTGGTTGTGTAAGCTTTTTTGTATTCTATGGCTAGGAAGTAGGGTGGTTTAGCGTAATATTTAACTTGTCGACAGGATGTTGGCAGGAACAGGAAAAAGCCTAATGGACTAGGTATCTTCAGGATGAAGATTTGATTGCTTAGGATGAGTAGTCAGCAAGGAAGTAGAATCTCTGGATGAGATAAGTCTGTCAGGATGATAGGCATAAAGGACACCGCTAGGATGGCGATGAAGAAAATGGAAATAGGTTAAAGGATTTAACCAGAGTCAAGGATAGATGCAGGGAGCACCTTATCTCGAAGAGATAAATAGTAGCAGGATGACTACGAAAGAACTTAACCCCGTTAGGCGAAAGCTTAACGGGGTTTCCTTTTTCTAGGGCTTTATTTTTGGTCATCAACCTAACGTTCGCTTTCTTGTCGAATCATTGAGTCATATCCACAGCTCTCTAGTTATCTAATAGTTCACGGTATTTTTGCTTGCTGAGCTAGCCTGAAACGCACTGAACGCGATTTCATCAGAATTTCGATACGTAATAAATTGGAGCCTGAGGAAAACGGAAGTATAGTTTCATCAGATGGGTAGAAATCAACTTTTCACATGCTCACTCTCTACGCTATCAAAAAAGCTATACAACACTTATAGATACTCAAGGTTATTGAATTGAAAACCAAACTTATCACCCGAGAAGGCTACAACAAACTTAAAGCCGAACATGACCATCTATGGCACGAAAAGCGACCTGAAATTACGAAAATTGTAACTTGGGCTGCAGGCCTTGGTGATCGTTCTGAAAATGCAGACTATACGTTCAATAAGCGTTTACTTCGTCAAATCGACCGCCGTGTACGTTTTCTGCGTAAATTCTTACCTGATGTCACCATTGTTGATTACTCGCCGCAGCAGGAAGGAAAAGTGTTCTTCGGGGCTTGGGTCGAGATTGAAAATGAAGATGGTGAGGTCAAAAAGTTTCGGATTGTTGGTCCTGAAGAGATTTATGGAGATGCTAAGGGCTACATCTCTATTGATTCCCCGATGGCTCGTGCCTTGCTTAAAAAGGAAGTGGATGATGAGTTTGTCGTGAGGACACCGGAAGGGGACAAAGAGTGGTTCGTGAATTCAATCTCATACAATAAGTCTTAATGACTTGATGATCTCGCTTGTTTATTGATGAGTTCTTTTGCCGTTTATTCTCTCACTCTTTCATGAGATTAATAATTTCACCAGAGCTTAAAGCCTTACAGAATAAGTAGTGTAGGTGTACACCAAGTTTATTTACTATTTCCTAGTATGCTGATTCTGGTATTGAACTCAGTCTTGTCTATATAGAAGTCTGTATATTACTCCATTTTTATTTTAATGAGAAAAGAGCTTTTCGGTGCCGATGCTTGTTGGACTAAATATCCGCTATTGATAAAGTAGATAAAAGATTAAATAGACATTCCTCAAAGTCTTAAACAGGGAATGTTGTATTAATTTTCAATTAGACCTTTACAAAGGGTGGATAATGACTAATAATGGCCTCGCTCTGTTGTTCAGAGTTATTAAATGAAACATCCAGTTGTAAAAGTAAAACCCTCAGAATTCCTTCGTTATTGTTGTTGTCCTCAGTGTTTCCCTTAGCTTCATAGATACATTAAATAATTCAAGCTCTCAGCGCATCGCATTTTCGCGATTAATTTTTATTTTATATAAGGGACACAACATGTCTAACAAAACAAACGGCGTAGTAAAGTGGTTTAACGAAGAGAAAGGTTTTGGTTTTCTAACTCAAGACAACGGCGGTGCTGACGTATTCGTTCACTTCCGTGCAATCGCTTCTGAAGGTTTCAAGACTCTTAAAGAAGGCCAGCAAGTGTCTTTCGAAGTAGAGCAAGGCCAAAAAGGTCTTCAAGCTGCAAACGTTGTAGCTGTATAAGATTTAAAGTAGGCGCAAGTGGTAGATTACTGCTTGCGTCACTTTCCCCCTCTCCATAGTAATTATTTATAACTCCTCTCGAAAATATCCAACATTATTCCAATACATCTTTGTATTTGTCGTTACGCTTCTTATTTACTTCGTTTTTATAAATAAAATTTTATTAATATATTTCACTAGTAGTATTTAAATATACTGCAGGCTTCGTTATATCTGACGAAAATAAATAAGGACTCATTATGTCTCGTTCAATCAGTCGTAAACTTTTTTGGTTTCAACAAAAAAGACAAAAACAAACAATGAATAAAAAGTAGGAATAATATGAAGATTACATTTAACTTATTTAAAGATAACCTTTCTTGGGATGGCATTATTCACCAACTTAATAGTGATATTTTAAGACGCCACGTGCTGGTGAACGGAAATGTTGATGACATGCACATGAAATTTTCATACTGCGAAATGACCTTAACGGGAAGCATTACCGATCAACATAACGGTCTTCTTGGTGACTTTAGTATTCTAGCTTAACGAACCTACACATAGGTAGTAGCTGCCTGTCGCAGCTTCATTTTATACTCCTTTCTCCACCATAAATCTGCACACTACGACTCTACAAATTTTGCTTGTTATCAGATTCTTAGGTTTGCGCCTTCCATTGCTGAATTCTTTGAGAGCACACCACACCGATTCTCCCTCGTCGCTAACTTATGAGCATCTCTAGATAACCCTCTCGTCACAAAAAATCTGTTCTTTCACCAGTTTTTCATAACCCTCGCGAGTAATTGAGTTTGTTTTCATAACTCTGACTTAGTTAAATCATGTTCTAAGATAGAATATATAGATAGGCAACATACGTTAACAATTCTTTGGGCGACATTTGCGCTAAGAATGTTACATTTTTAATGCCTTACCCCAAATCTTAAATTTCAGGCGTAAGTTTTTCATAGGTGGAATCATTACATGCAAGAAAATTATAAAATTTTAGTGGTCGATGATGATGCTCGTTTGCGTGCATTACTAGAACGTTATTTGTCAGAGCAGGGCTTCCAAGTCCGTAGCGTGGCAAACAGTGAGCAAATGGACCGCCTACTAACGCGTGAAAATTTTCATTTAATGGTCTTAGATTTAATGTTGCCAGGTGAAGATGGTTTGTCGATCTGTCGTCGTCTGCGTAATGCTAACAATATGCTGCCGATTTTGATGCTCACTGCGAAAGGTGACGAAGTCGATCGTATTGTTGGTTTAGAAGTTGGTGCTGATGACTACTTACCTAAACCATTCAACCCTCGTGAACTGCTTGCTCGTATTAAGGCAGTAATGCGTCGTCAGGTGATTGAAGCGCCGGGTGCCCCGAGTGCCGAAGAGTCTATGGTTGAATTCGGTGAATTCCGTTTAAATTTAGGTACTCGTGAAATGTTCCGTGGTGAGGATCCAATGCCTCTCACTTCTGGTGAGTTTGCGGTATTGAAATCTCTAGTGACTAACGCGCGTGAGCCAATGTCGCGTGATAAGTTAATGAATATGGCGCGTGGCCGTGAATATTCCGCAATGGAACGCTCAATTGACGTGCAGATCTCTCGTTTACGTCGAATGCTTGAAGAAGATCCAAGTAAACCTCGCTATATTCAAACCGTGTGGGGTTTGGGTTACGTATTTGTCCCTGATGGCAAAGCGGTATAAATCACCTCATTACGTATTACTAACCCCTGTTCATGAATAGGGGTTAGAGTCTTCCAGATCAACCTCATGGTTAAGGTCTTCTATGCGAATCCGTAGTTCATTTACTCAATCTATAGCCCTCTTTCTTACTCTTCTTATTGCTAGCCAAGTTTTCTCTTATTACGCCGTGTTTAATTACGCTTTGATGCCGAGTTTGCAGCAATTTAATAAGATTTTGGCGCATGAACTTAACTTAGTGCTAGACGAGAGTAGTGATCATGAACTTCAAATGGATGCGCCATTGCGTCGACGTGTTCTCGAACAATTAGGTGTGACAGTACATGCTAAAGAAAGCCCCGTTGCTGAAGAGTATTACCACGCGATGTCGATTGATTTGATGAGCGAGGAAATGACTAAGGAGCTGGGTTCAAATACTGAAGTGCGTTTAATCCTAGGCGCTGAAAGTTATGTGCTGTGGATGGATATTGATGCGTTACCTAATTCCTTAATCCGTATCCCTTTATCAGAACTGCAAGAAGAAGATTTTGCTCCCCTGTTTCGCAATAGCTTGATCATGGCATTGTTGATTATTGCTGGTGGTTGGTTATTCATTCGTTTGCAAAACCGCCCTTTGATTGCATTAGAGAAAGCGGCGAAAGATGTCGGGCGTGGAGAAATTCCCCCGCCGTTACCTGAAAAAGGTGCCTCTGAAATTCGTTCTGTAACACGTGCTTTTAATCGTATGTCAAAAGGCATCCAAGAGCTTGAAGAAGATAGAGCATTGTTGATGGCGGGTATTAGTCATGATCTGAGAACGCCACTCACGCGTATTCGTTTAGCGACAGAAATGATGTCACCAGAAGATGGGTATTTAGCTGAAGGTATTATTAGCGATACAGAAGAATGTAATGAGATCATCAGCCAATTCATGGACTATTTAAAACCGGTTGATAAGAACTCATTTCAGTCGGTATATCTTGATGATATTTCAAGTGAAGTTGCAGGCGCAGAAGGTGGCTATGAGGTTCAGATAGAGACGGATATTGCGGCGATAATGAAACCTGCCTTAGGAAACCCTATTGCGATTAAGCGTGCGGTGAGTAACTTAGTTGTGAATGCACTGCGTTATGGTAATGGTTGGGTGAAGATATCTGCGGGAATGACGGCGGATAATAAACTCGCTTGGGTGACCATCGAAGATAACGGTCCGGGTATCCCACAAGATCAAATAGGTAAGCTGTTTGAACCTTTCACCCGTGGTGATACTGCTCGGGGTAGTGAAGGTACAGGGCTTGGTCTGGCAATCGTGAAGCGTATTGTTAGCCAACATCAAGGCTCTGTGTCTGTGAACAACCGCAGCCAGGGCGGCTTAAAAGCACAGATCAGTTTCCCTGTTGCCAGTAAGTAAACTAGCGTGATATGCGATAAAAAAGCAAAAGGCTTCATTATTGAAGCCTTTTTTGATCTTGGGTTTAGGGAGATAAAACAGAGCTTTAAGCTTAAGCAGAACCTTAAGCTTTGGAGTAAACATCCCGTTCGCCGAGCCAGCGCTGAATAATCGCCTGTGCGTTGTCAGGGTATTGGTCATGAATGTGGCGAGCAATACGCTGCACTTCTGGGATTAAGCGCTGATCGCGCATTAGGTCCGCAATTTTAAAGTCAGCTAAACCTGTCTGCTTCGTTCCGAGTAGCTCGCCGGGTCCACGGATTTCTAAATCCTTCTGAGCAATCACGAAACCATCGTTACTTTCACGTAGCACCCCTAAACGCTTTTGAGCGGTTTTAGATAAAGGTGAGTGATACAGCAGCACGCAGTGACTTGCTACTGAGCCACGACCTACACGGCCTCTTAATTGGTGTAATTGGGCTAAGCCGAGTCTTTCTGGGTTCTCGATGATCATCAAGCTGGAATTTGGAACATCTACACCTACCTCAATCACCGTCGTGGCGACTAATAGATGCAGCTTGTTGTCTTTGAATTCTTGCATCACCGCTTGCTTTTCGRCGGGCTTCATTCGCCCATGCACCAAACCAATTTTTACGTCGGGCAGGATTCGCTGTAATTCCTCAGCAGTATCTGCAGCAGCTTGTGCTTCTAGAACTTCGGATTCATCGATTAAAGTGCATACCCAATAGGCTTGCTTGCCTTCATTTAGGCAGGCATTACGTACACGTTGAATTATGTCATCGCGTTTAGTATCAGGTAGCGCTACCGTTTGAATTGGGGTTCTTCCGGGTGGTAGCTCATCAATCACAGAGGTTTCTAAGTCTGCGTAAGCGGTCATAGCTAATGTTCTAGGGATTGGTGTTGCCGTCATCACTAGTTGATGTGGGTAATAACCCTGCTTAGCTCCTTTCTCTCGCAATTCTAATCGTTGGTGAACGCCAAACCGGTGCTGCTCATCAATGATCACGAAGGCAAGGTTCTTAAATTCAACATGTTCCTGAAAAAGAGCGTGAGTTCCTACTACCATTTGCGCTTCGCCATTGGCAATTCGTGCTAATTCTTTTTCTCTCGCTTTGCCTTTTAACTTACCCGCTAGCCAGCCAACTTGGATACCCATCGCTTCGAACCAATTTGCGAAGTTAATCGCGTGTTGCTCAGCCAATAGCTCAGTAGGAGCCATAAGAGCGACTTGTTGCCCATGCTCAAGTGCGTGTACCGCAGCTAATGCTGCCACTAAGGTTTTTCCTGATCCTACATCGCCTTGTACTAAGCGCATCATTGGGTGCGGTTTAGTAAGGTCAGCCTCGATCTCCTTTACTACTCGTGCTTGCGCGTTAGTTGGTGAGAAAGGCAGTTGGTCGAGTAGTTTCTGCTTGAGTTCTTTAGCTGGGGGCAAAGGTAATGCTGCATCTAATTGGCCTTTGGTTCTCACGGACAGCATTGATAAGTTTTGTGCCAATAACTCTTCCATAATCAAACGCAGTTGAGCTGGGTGCTTACCTTCATCAAACTGTTCTAAATCGATAGAAGGAGGCGGACGGTGGATAGTATGCAGAGCTTCACCAAGCGTAATTTGATGATCATATAGGCCGGAAGGGAGTAATTCTTTTACTGCTGCTTTATCTAATAAAGCCAAAGCTTGATCGGTAAGGTTACGCAGTGTGACTTGTCTTAAACCTTCTGTGGTTGGGTAAACAGGTGTTAGATTCGCGTCAACATCAGGTTGCTGTCGTGGTGCAAAGAATTTGTAGTCAGGGTGAACAATCTCAAGCCCCATATTACCGCGTTTAATTTCACCATAGGCATGCACTAGCTTACCTTCGGTAAAGTTGTTTTTTATGCCTGCGGTAAAATTGAAAAATCGTAAAGTGATGGTGCCATTTCCGTCACTGATCTTTACCGTAAGCATCTTACGTTTGCCGAAAATCGTGTCTACGTTCATCACTTTACCTTGCACTGCCGCCCATAAGCCTGCATGAAGCTTTGCTATTGGGTAAATACGGGTGCGGTCTTCGTAGCGGAGCGGTAAGTGAAATAGCAAATCTTGTACGTTGCACAGCCCAACTTTTTCTAATTTTTCGGCGACTTTTGCTCCGACACCAGACAGTGAAGTAAGTGAAATAGCAGATAACAGCTGTGACATAACGGGCTCGTAAACGTATGAGTGACAAGCTATTCAATCATTTTACTGGATTTTTGTACAGGCTGGATTTGTATCGATTGAGTCGAATTATCGAGTAATAAATACAAAAATGCCCCGAGTACCAAAGTACTTAGGGCATCTTTTCTAACAGATAGAGTTAGCTTAGTTCTTACGGCGTCTTACTTTTAGTGCATGTGGCATCACACGCAGCTTTTTCATAATACTCGCAAGGTGAACTCGATCTTTGGTTGTCAGCAAAATTGTTACTGTATACAAGCGTCCATCACGTTCTTCTGTTGAAATACCGTGAATGTTAGAGCCTGTCTTCGAGATAACATTGGTTAACTCTGCAAGAGCACCTTGGTGGTTCTGCAAATCAACCTGAAGTTCAGCTGTGAACTCTTGATCGTAATCGTCAGACCATTCTACTGCCATGTACTTGTCTGGTTCTTTTTGGTAGCCGCGAACATTTGGACATGTTTCACGGTGAACCACAAGACCACGACCTGGAGATACGTGAGCAATGATGTGATCGTCTGGGATCGGGTGACAACAGTTAGCAAACGTTAGAAGTAAGCCTTCAGCACCACGGATAGGAAGTTTCTTCCTTGGTGTTCCGCTGTTGTCTTCGACTTCAGTCAATTCATCTGCATCACCTAATAGACGACGAGCAATCACGATACTCATGAGCTCACCAAGGCCAATCGATGCTAGTAGATCATCCAATTCACCTAAACGCAGTTCAGATAGAACGTGATCAACATTTTCCTGACTTACATCACTTACTGACTTTTCACCCAGTGCGTGGTTCAGTAGTCGGCGACCAAGCGTGATAGATTCTTCGCGGCGCATGGTTTTAAGAACCTGACGGATCTTAGTTCGAGCACGTGAAGTCACCACGTAATTGAGCCATGCTGCATTCGGGCGAGCGCCCGGAGCACTGATGATCTCAATGGTTTGACCATTTTTAAGCGACTTGCTGAGTGGGTATGGGTTCATGTCGACACGAGCCCCTACACACATGTTGCCGACATCGGTATGTACTGCGTAAGCAAAATCAACCGCTGTCGCGCCCGCAGGAAGTTCGACAATGCGACCTTTCGGTGTGAAGACGAAGATCTCATCTGGGAACAGATCAGATTTAACGTTTTCAATAAATTCGAAGGAGTTACCTGCGCTTTGTTGAAGCTCAAGTAAGCTCTGCATCCAACGTTGTGCTTTAACCTGTGCGGTTGTACCGTTGCTGCGCGAACCATTACCTTTGTAAGACCAGTGAGCCGCGACACCTTTGTCTGCCATTTGGTCCATATCTTCAGTACGGATTTGCACTTCTACTGGAACCCCATGAGGGCCAATCATTGAAGTGTGCAGAGATTGGTAGCCGTTGGCTTTTGGAACCGCAATGTAATCTTTCATGCGGCCAGGACGTGGCTTGTACAAGCTATGAGCCTGACCAAGTGCACGGTAGCAATTATCTGGGCTATCAACGACAACACGGAAAGCGTAGATGTCCATAATGGTGTGGAAGCGCTGCTCTTTGGTTTTCATCTTGTTATAGATAGAGAACAGGTTTTTCTCACGACCAAGTACGCGAGCTGGCAAACCGACTTCTTCAAGGCGGCCTTCAATTTCGCTATGGATACGTTGGATCATTTCCTTACGGTTACCACGCGCAGCTTTCACTACGTTTTTAAGTACGCGATAACGGTTAGGGTAGAGTGCTTCAAAGCCTAACTCTTCCAGTTCAGTCTTAATGTTATGAATACCAAGACGGTGAGCAAGGGGAGAGTAGATCTCTAAAGTTTCACGTGCAATACGGCGCTTTTTATCAGGGCGGAGTGCCCCAAGCGTACGCATGTTATGAGTTCGGTCGGCTAATTTGATCAAGATAACGCGGATGTCTTGCACCATGGCGAGAACCATTTTACGGAAGTTCTCTGCTTGCGCTTCTTTGCGATCACGAAATTTAAGCTTATCCAGCTTAGATACACCATCAACTAGTTCAGCAACCGTTGTGCCGAATTGAGCTTCTAGTTCCTCTTTTGTAACTTCAGTATCTTCAATTACATCGTGGAGTAGAGCTGCTTGCAGGGTTTCAATATCAAGGCGCATTTCGGCCAAAATACGAGAAACAGCAACTGGGTGGATAATGTATGGTTCACCGCTTGAGCGGGTTTGCCCTTCATGGGCGTCTCTCGCTACCACATAAGATTGACGCAGAGCCTCAACTTGAGGCTCTGTTAGGTATTCTTGGGCAACGTCTTTGAGGCTATCGAATAGATACAAATTATAGGCCCGGCAGGTTAATTAGTTCGAATGACGTTATTAACGAGTGTGAGCGATGCTGCTTACTGCTGCAAGTTCAGCCGCTTCTTGCTCTTGTTGCTCTTGACGTTCACGAGCGTCTAGTACGTCTTTAGTGATAAGACCTTCTTCGATTTCGCGAAGAGCGATAACCGTTGGCTTATCGTTTTCTTCAGGCACTAGTGAATCTTTACCGCCAGTTTGCATTTGACGTGCGCGGCGAGCCGCAATAAGAACTAGGTCGAAACGGTTGCCAACTTTTTCAACAGCGTCTTGAACAGTTACGCGTGCCATGAGGACTCCAAATAGTAATTAACTAATAAATTTTTGATGACGAGAAAGTATACAAGTTTAACTAGAGACTTTCTAGCTCACCGTATACTTATCTCAATGGAAAATCTAGCTGTTCTAGATTATTCCGCCAGTAGAGCGGTAAGCATGCCGCTGTATTTAGCCGCTTGCTTATCTTCTTTTAAGCGTTCCGCACGGATGATTGCTCTGAAGTCCATTAAGGCTGCATCAAAGTCATCATTTACGATCACATAGTCATACTCACTGTAGTGAGAGATTTCTGATTTCGCTTCACTCATGCGTTTCGCAATAACTTCTGCACTATCTTGGCCACGAACATTCAAACGACGCTCTAACTCACCATTAGATGGTGGAAGAATGAATACACTCTTCGCTTGAGGCATTTGTTCACGGATCTGACGCGCACCTTGCCAGTCGATATCTAGGAATACATCAATTCCGCGATCTAGGTTTTCTTCAATCCAAACGCGTGATGTACCGTAGTAGTTGCCGAATACTTCAGCGTACTCTAGGAACTCACTTTTACCGATTAGGTCTTCAAAGTGGTGTTTTTCTACGAAATGGTAGTGAACACCATTTTCTTCACCAGGACGCATGCCGCGAGTGGTATGAGAAACAGATACCTTCATCGCGTAGGTTGGATTGGTTTCTAGCATTGCTGAGATCAAGCTCGACTTACCTGCGCCACTAGGTGCAGATACGATGTAAAGAGTACCTTTGCCCATCTGTATATTTCCACTGTTGGTTGGATTGAATGCGGGCTGACAAGCCGACATTTAGATAGTTCCGACACTTATTTCTCATTTAAACTTAGCAAAAAGTAGTGCCAGTTGATGAATTTTAGGTCGGAAAAATGGAGGCGAAGAGTAGCATATTTCGATCTTATAGGACAACAAACTTGATCGTTATTTGCTCCTTATGATCTTCGCGATGATCATTTTGATAAGTCATAGCCGTGCAATAAAATGTAATGAGTATTAAATTCTGTGATCGGTATAAATAATTGTTGAACTTTTAATCGAAACTCTTACAATTCGCGCAAACGATTAAATGCTGTATATATCTAGTGATATGGACTAGATGTTTCTACTACCGAGCCTACCTTGGTGACTACAGTTTTTAGTGTAGGGATACGTCTATCCTCACAGCATTTGAATCAATTATTTCTTAATTTATTGCAAAGGTTTCGTTGTGAGTACTGATTCGACCCTTAAAGCCCAGAAGTCTTCTGGAATGCTTGATTCAATGTTTAAAATCACGGAAAGAAAAACCAATATTAGCACGGAGCTATACGCAGGTTTTATTACCTTTTTAGCAATGAGTTATATTTTGGCTGTGAATCCAGCAATCTTGGGTGGTATCCCTGGGATGGATAAAGGCGCGGTGTTTACGGCGACTGCACTGTCAGCTGCTATCGCAACTTTGATTATGGGCATTTGGGGTAACTACCCTGTGATGCTTGCACCAGGTATGAGCATGAATGGCTTCTTTAAAGGTATGCTTTTAAGTGGCTCCGTTGCTTTGCTGTGGAATGAAGCGCTATTTGGTATTTTCCTATCGGGCATTCTTTATCTTGCCTTCTCGATGACCAATATTCGTAAGTCGATGATTGAGTCTATTCCTGAAGATTTAAAGTTGGCGATCACCGTTTCCCTCGGCCTCTTCATCGCTTTCCTTGGCTTAAAAAATGCGGGCATTATTGTTTCTAACCCGTTTGTTTTAGTTGGCTTAGGCGATATCTCTAACCCGACGGTTATCATTGCTTACATCAGCATCTTCATTGCTCTAGGTTGTATGGTTCGTGATATTAAGCTCGCGACGTTTATTTCTTTCATCTCAGCGATTGTACTGACGATTCTTGCGGATGTTTTCCTAGGTACATCTAATGCACCGATTCCAGAACAGCTAGTGTCTATGCCACCAAGTATGTCTGGTACGTTTGGTGCTATTTTTGATTTCTCTCACCTAACCGCAGAGAAGATGTTTGATTTACTGTTTGTTGTCATGATCTTCCTTATCGTCGATTTCTTCGATGGCTTGAGTACGATTGTTGGCGTAGGTCGTGATGCGGGCATTATCGATAAAGATGGCAAAGTACCGAATGCGAAGTCTGCGCTCGTGGCTGACGCTGGTGGTACAGTGATTGGTTCTGTTTTAGGTACTACTTCAATTACCGCATTCTCAGAGTCGGGTATTGCTTCTTCTCAAGGTGCTAAAACGGGCTTAGCTGCGGTTATTGTGGCTGGTTTATTCCTTGTTTCATTATTCTTGTACCCGCTGTTTTCTATTTTCTCAGCAGCGATGGTTGCTCCAGCTATGGTCGTGGTCGGTATTTACATGGTGGGTCGCCTTGGCCAGATTAACTGGGAGAAGAAAGAGTCACGCATTGCGGCATTCTTTACCATTATGTTTACGGTTCTTAGCTTTTCGCCAGCGAATGGTATGGCAATGGGCTTTATTAGCTACTCATTCACTATGGTTGTTGCAGGTAAAGGTAAAGAGGTGCACCCACTGATTTACATCCTGTCTGTTATTTTCCTAGCGTATTTGGTTTTGCTATAAACTAGAACGATGAAGTAACGCGATAAGCGGTTTTTGAATGGCTTTGCATTAGGTGCAAAGCCATTTTTATTTTTACACTCATTTACTTCTACTGTTACAAGTTCACAGTTCGTCTAAAGTCTTATTCTTCAGGTAAAAATCTACACTTCATTGTAAAGCCGCTTTCATTTAAGCATGTTAAAATAGCGGCAGATTTATTTTTAAATAAGAGCTGACATGCCTTCTCATTTACCCCAATCTTTTAGTAAACCATTCCTTAAAATATTCTATGCACTAGAAGCGGTTCTGCTAGTCGCAATTACTTTGGCAACCTTGTTTGCGATGGTTGAAGAGTTTATGCACGTCTTTTCTGAAAGACGCGTGCAACTGACTGATATCTTATTGATGTTTATTTACTTAGAAGTGTTGGCGATGGTTCAGCAGTTTGTAGTAAACGGTAAAATTCCAGTTCGATACCCAATTTATATCGCGATGATGGCGATTGCTCGTTACATCACCTTAGGTATGAAAGAGTTGGATGCCACTTTAGTTGTATGGTTATCAGTCGCGGCATTTATCTTAGCTGCAGCCACATTACTGATCCGAGTTGGGYATCATTACTGGCCGTATGTCGATAGAAGAACTCAAGAACCAGATGAGTAAAATCGCCGCTTTCTAAATGTGTAGACAAAGGTGGCGTTAGAAAGACCCTGATAAAAAGAAACCCAGCGTAGTGCTGGGTTTCGTGTTTTTAGCTTTCAGCTATTGGACTATTCAACATTCTGGATCTGAACTCATAAAGTAAGTTTAAGTTTATGTTTTTAATTAATTATTTCTTTATTTTTCTTGATTTTGTCACCACTTTTGTCACCACTTGATGCTTGGTCATCTCTATACTTGAAACCTACAACTGGAGTTAGGAGGTCAGATACGCTATAGGCTAGTGCAATTTTGCGCTATAGCTCTTTTATTCATAGTGGCTGATATAAAGCATAGTGCAGTACAATGTAGACCATCTAAGCACCTTTTGTGCTTGAAAAATAATATAAATTGGTTTGAAGCAGAACTATGCAATTAACTTTCCCCCAACTAGAAAGACATCTATTTAGCGCAGCAGACATACTTCGTGGCACAATTGACGTGTTCGAATTTAAAGAACATATCTTGGGCATGCTGCTTTTAAAACGTTGCTCAGATACTTTTGAAGAACGCCGTGAAGAAGTTATCAAATCGCAGCTTGAGAAGGGTAAAAGTCAACAAGAAGCCGAGATAATTGCCGAAACTAAAATGTGGTACAAAAAGACTTTTTATGTACCTCCGACTTCTCGTTGGGATTATCTAGCTAAAGAGGCACATGAAAATGTTGGTACTTTCTTAAATGAAGCACTTGGTGGGCTAGAGCAAGGTAATAACTCGCTTCAAGATGTATTAGAGTACATCGACTTTAACCGTAGAGTTGGTAGAAGAGCATTGCCAGATAGGCAGCTTCGTGAATTTTTTAATCATTTCAGCCAAGTTAACCTAGCCGATAAGAGCCTAGAAAATTCAGAAGTACTAGGTGAAGCCTTTGAATCATTATTAGGCTATTTTGCCGAAAGTGCAGGAAAAAAAGCTGGAGAGTTTCATACCCCAAGAGCGATAGCACAGTTGTTGGTGAATCTCGCAAATCCTCTAAATGGTAGCACTATCTATGATCCTTGTTGTGGCTCTGCTGGGATGTTAATTGAAACCCAGAAGTATATTGGCCGTGATAAAGGTGATAACTGTAATATTGAGCTTTATGGGCAAGAGGTGGTAGGTACAACGTGGTCAATGGCAAAAATGAACCTGCTATTTTCAGGGGCGCCAATAAGTAACCTTGCGCATGATAATACGTTAGTAAACCCTGCTCATGTTAACAATAATGGCTCACTAATTCAGTTTGACAGAGTGATATCAAACCCTCCCTTTTCCTGTAATTTTGGTACTAGAGAACAAAATTTAAACCTCGATTTTAAATTCCCCGAAAGGTTTAAATATGGTGCAGTACCACTTGGTTCTAAAAAAGCTGATTTAATGTTTTTGCAACACATGCTCGCTACTTGCAAAGAAGACGGGAAAGTAGTCACGGTTATACCTTTTGGCGCTCTTTTTCGTAATGGCGATGAAAAACAAATCCGAGCAGGTATTATCGAGGATGATCTACTAGAAGCAGTTATCGCTCTGCCGTCAGGGTTGTTTTATGGTACGGGTATACCAGCTGCCATTTTAGTTCTGAACAAAAAAAAATCTGATGATAGAAAGCAGAAAACTTTATTTGTTGATGCTTCACATGACTATATGGAAGTTCGTTACGCGAACCGTTTACGCCCAGAAGATATCCAAAAAATCACCAATGCATATTTTTCTTATGCTACCGATGGAAGTTATTCGAAACTAATTTGCACAGAAGAGATACGTGAAAATGGCTATGACCTAAACGTAAGAGCTTATGTAGATAATTCACCTGTTTTGCGGAGGATAAATGAACTTAATGCTTACCATCAAGCTTTTCGGGAGTACGGCTTTTCCTCTAACCATAAAAACAGTGTTGTAAAGTCCATTGCCTCACCTCTAAGTAGCCCTAGATCAAACTCTATCGTTTTAAATCGAATGGCTAGAGGTTCGCAACAGTGTCTTGAACATGAAGAAATAGGCAATAGAAATAAGTCTAATTTCTTAGAAATTCAATTTGATGAAAAGATAGTTTCAAGTGCGTATGTAAAATTATTTTTTGAATCAGAATTGGGTAGGCTAACACTGTCCCACTTGCCTCGTGGTACGACGATGCCGATGTTAAATAGACAGAATGTAGAGAACTTAACAATATTTATCCCTGAAGAAAACGAACAAACTCGAATTATTGACTTGGCCCGGAAGTTAGATGTGGCGAGAGAACAACTTGCCATATATAAAACTGATCTACTTACAAAACCTGCACTTTATCAGGATGTTGAATCGAAGACAGATAGCTTCGTTTATGAGCTTTCTGTTCTGGATGAAGTTAATCGTGTAAGGCAACTAATTAAAATAAATGAAACTCAACGGATTGAATTTAAACAAACATTTTTTGCTAATGTTGATGACCTACAACACACTTTTCATAAAAGTGATAAAGAGTACAAGAAAAGGTGCAAAGCGGAGCAATATAAAATAGCTAAGAACATAGCAACGTTCCTAAATACGGATGGTGGTACATTATTAATTGGTGTTTCGGATGACAGCAAAGTATGCGGCATCGGTACAGAAATGATGCATATTGGCGAGGTGAAGCCGGAAGCTTACATAAAAAGGTTATCTCAAGATGTTGCCAATTTGATAGGTGAGAGAAACAACAAATGGTTGGAATACTCATCAGTGGAAGTAGACCACAAAACAATAGTCGTTGTTGACTGTAAAAGTGCTTCTAAGCCAGTGTTACTCCCACAAAAAGATAAAAAAGAGCCTACTGAATTTATCATTAGACGAGGTACAGCTTCAGTCACCCTCTTAGGCTATGAGCTGTTAGAATACATCGATTCACACTTTAAGAAGTAAAACTATGCCATTAACTCTATCTCAGTTAGAAAGACATCTATTCAATGCCGCCGATATACTGCGTGGCAAAATGGATGCATCAGAATTTAAAGAATACATTTTTGGTATGCTATTTTTAAAGCGTTGCTCAGATATCTTTGAAGAGCGCCGTGAAGAAGTTATCAAAGCGCAGCTTGAGAAAGGCAAAAGCCAAGCTGAAGCTGAAGAAATCGCTGAAACAAAAATGTGGTACAAGAAGACATTTTATGTGCCCCCCGCTTCGCGCTGGGATTACTTAGCGAAAAACGCGCATAAGAATGTTGGCAACTTCTTGAATGAAGCTCTTGGTGGCTTAGAGCAAGGTAATAGCTCGCTGCAAGATGTATTAGAGTACATCGACTTTAACCGTAAAATTGGTAAGAGTGCGATGCCAGATCGTAAGTTGCGAGAGCTCATTACTCACTTCAACAAACACAGACTTCGCAACCAAGATTTCGAATTCCCTGATCTACTTGGGGCAGCCTATGAGTATCTAATTGGTGATTTTGCTGACTCTGCGGGTAAAAAAGGTGGTGAATTCTATACCCCTCGTTCAGTAGTACGCCTAATGGTTCGGTTAATGAAACCAGAGCAAAAACATAAAGTGTATGATCCTTGTTGTGGTTCAGGCGGGATGCTCATTGCCTCAAAAGAATATATTGATGAGCAAGGTGGTGATGGTTATCTCCTAGATTGTTATGGTCAAGAAGCGGCTGGGACAGTGTGGTCAATTGCCAAAATGAACATGTTGCTACACGGTTTAACAACGAGCAGCTTGGAAAATGACGATACCTTAGAACATCCTCGTCATATGACTGATGGAAAATTGACTCAGTTCGATCGCATTCTTACTAATCCACCGTTTTCAATCAACTTTGGTACGAAAGATACCGATGATGATGGGCAGTTTATTTATCAGCCTGATCACCCAGAACGTTTTAAATATGGCCAAGTACCACTTGGTGCAAAAAAAGCGGACTTAATGTTTGTACAACATATGCTTGCTGTATGTGCTTCTGGTGGCCGAGTGGCTACTGTATTGCCTCATGGCGTGTTATTCCGCGGCGGAGAAGAGCAAGGTATTAGAGCTGGCATTATTAAAGATGATCTGCTTGAAGCTGTAGTCGGCCTGCCACCTAACTTATTTTACGGTACAGGTATTCCTGCTTGTATCATGATTTTTAGGCAGCAAGTCTCTGAGGGGGCCAATCCAGTCAGTGGTAAGCCTGAACATATGCAAGGTAAGGTGTTGTTTATTAATGCCGACAGAGAATACTTTGAAGGCCGTGCACAAAACTATTTAATGCCAGAGCATATTGAGCGCATCGCGTCTGTATTTGAAGCCTATGAAACAGGTGAATTAAAAGAAGATATTCCAGGGCTTACTGCAATTGTTAGCAACAAAAAGCTGGGTGAAGAAGGCTATAACCTAAACATTCGCCGTTATGCAGATAATTCGCCAGCGCCAGAGCTACATGATGTAAAAGCACATTTATTAGGTGGTATTCCTGATAGTGAGATAAACAGTAGAAAAGCGTTGTTTGATGCCCAAGGCTTAAAAGCTGAAGATATTTTTATCCCTAAAGCTGGTCAAAGTGGATATCAAGAATTCACATCGGTGATAGAGACTAAACAAGCTATCAAAACCACTGTGAATGAAAACGTTCATGTTGTTGCCAAAGAACAAGCCATGCGTGATGCTTTTGATGCTTGGTGGAATAATCACAAATTGAGTATTACTGCCCTTGCCAAAAATAAAGAATACGCCGCTCTCCGCAAAGAGCTAATCAACAGTTTTACGGAAAGCCTAAAACCTATCGGAATGTTAAGTGATGCTCAAGTCAGCGGCATGATAGCGGCGTTTTGGTATCAACAGCGTTATGACTTTTTAACTTTAATTGCACGAGACTCTAAAGGCGTAGTTGATGCATGGCGCACCAGCATTATTACCGCCATGGAAGATGGGAAAAGTAAATCAGACCCACTAGAGCACAAGCTAGTACGCTTTTTATTAGATGGATTTTTATCTGAACTGCAAAATTTACAACAACAAAAAACAGAGTTAGATGGCTCTATTAAAGCATTAACGACTAAATTACCTAAAGATGATGCTGATGAAGATAGTGATGAAAGTGATAGTACAGAAATCCTCTCGGCTGAAGAAGTCGCTCGTATCGAAAAGCAAATAAAAACCCAGAAGTCACAGCGAACTAAAGTCACTAAAAGCTTAAAAGCAAAAACGGAAGCTTTTGAAAGCGAGTTAAATACTAAAGTCGATGAGCTAGGCTCAGACGAGGCTGCCAAGTTAATCCTTAATATTCTTTATCAAGATATGCTAACAATTGTTGAGCGTTACCTTGCCACTGAGCGCCAGCAATTAATTGCAACTATAGAAAATTGGTGGGATAAATATCAGGTAACATTAACCCAGATAGAGTCTTCTCGAAACGACGCAGCAAAAGCGCTTAATGGGTATTTAGCGGGGTTGGGTTATGTTTGATTACCAATCATTATTAAACAGCTTACCCTCTGACTGGGAAACAAAAAAAATCACTGAATTAGGCACAGTTGTGAGTGGTGGCACACCATCAAGAGCAGTATCATCGTTCTGGCAAGGAAATACTCCTTGGTTAACACCTGGCGAAG